>JBCCBI010000021.1:0-23330 GCA_039034155.1 Deinococcota bacterium
CAACCAGTTCGTCCACAGCCAGCATAGCTTGCTTAGGAGATAAATTTGCGGCCATACGGGCTGCTGCCAAATTGGGTGAGGCTTGTAGCGACAGCAGTAGCAAAAGCGTGTGAGCTTCGGGGCTTAGATAAGGTTCAACCAAGCGAATGGTGATGAACGCGTCTAGGTGAGGTTGAAGTAGTTGCTCAAGCCCATCATCACCCAGTTCACCCACCAGGTGATGACAGCGCACTAAGTCCTTAGGGCTAACCTCTTCTGGCATGAGTGTTATGGCTTGCTGTACTAGTTGTTTTGGCTCAGGCAGGTGTTCGTTTACACTGTTTGAGGTAGTGTCAGCTGATGTTGTGTCATCTGAGATAACGGCTTCAGCAAGGTTTAGATAAGCCGTAAACGCAAGATGTTGAAACTGTGACCGACAGTCTAGCAACCACTCAAACAAAGGTTCTGCCAGTTTTAAGCGGGGGCTGTGCTCGAGCCCTGCTAAAAATCCACTAAGCTCATAGAAGGTAATAACCTCAGCGTAATCTGCACGCGCAAACGCCTCACGCAGGTCGTAAGCGTCGCAAGCTAGGTGAGGTATCTCTTGAGGATCTAAGCCCGTTGCCCGCCGCAAACTGGCAAGTGCAACCGAGGCATTGTTGAGGTCTTTGCGTTCACCTTTGGCGCTGTATTCACCTGCCAGGTGCGGCCAAAACAT
This sequence comes from Deinococcota bacterium, assembly GCA_039034155.1. Lineage (GTDB taxonomy): Bacteria > Deinococcota > Deinococci > Deinococcales > Trueperaceae > JBCCBI01. Next base: position 698 of record JBCCBI010000021.1, read on the forward strand.
GTTTGCCAGACTGTGGCGCGAGGTTTCAGCCTCGAGCCGAATGTAGCTAAGTAGCAAAATAAGTTGCGGGGATAGGGTTGTTCGTGCCGCCTCGAGGCGGGCTTCTCCAAAACAGACTAAACGCATGAGCAAGGTCTATCTTACCGCATCTTTAAACGCACCAAAAGCCACCCTTTTAGGGGCAGTTTAAGGCTCTGAAATGACGGTCACATCTTCCGTCCTGAACTCACGAATCCCCGTGCGGGTAATTTTCATGACTGCTTCGCAGTTGGGATCGGGGCACATGACCAGATCGTCGCTACTCATCCAGTCGTGTTCATTGGTGACACGCTGCTTGGCAGGTAAAAGTGGCAACACGGCTGCCAGCGCATACATGCTAAACGTCTTACCCGCAGGAATGCTGATGTTTTCGCCGGAAACTTCAAAGTAATCCCCAACATGATGGTTGCAAATATCCTCGAGTCCCTCTTTTACCTTTACAATTTCAACTTTCAAGTCATAGAGCTTAAACACACCTGCCACGAAGCTCTTCTAATCTTTGTTGAGGTTGTACTTCATAATGCGTCCGTGTTGACCGCCCACGTCCCGCTCGAGTTCATACACAGCTCCAGGAATCGGCTTAAATTGCGCCCGAAGGTTATCGAGCTGAGTTAATTCACCCTCAGAAAGTTGAATGCCTTGCCTTATCTGTACGTGATGTTCAAGATGCTTGGTGTTTCTCACGCCAACAATGCAAGCTTGCGCCGCAGGTTGATGAAGGCAATAAGTACTGGCAATGCTAGCAATATCGCTCTCATGAGTATCCGCGATACTGCGTAAAGTTTCCAAGATGCTTTGCAGCGCGTCCCAACCGCCCATTTCTTCAACCATCAGGACGTACTTGACGAGTGAGCGGTTTTCATACGGCGCTTGGGGTTCTGGTTTGCCTAACCACGCATCAGAGAGTAACCCGCCTGCCACACTGCCGTAACAGAGTAAGGCGATGTTGTTGTTGAGGAGGAGTGGCTCGAGTTTACTTGCCACCCGCCGGTCTATCAGCGAGTACTGGCTTTGAATTGAGGCAATAGGAATATCGTGGTCTAAAATTTCCTGAACATGCTGAGCATCAAAGTTGGTGAGTCCGATGTTGCGAATTTTGCCTGCTTGTTTGAGTGTTTTTAAGCTCTCCAATGCCGCCAAGTAATTCCCTGTTGGGTAATGCCACCAATGAAACTGCACTAAATCAAGCTTATCCAGCCCCAATCGTGCACGCGAGCGGTCAATAATAGCCTCAGTATCGTCTTTGGTAAGCGATACCAGCGACCCCATGTCAGGTACATATTTTGTGTGGATATGAATGTTTTCTGCACCCATCCCGTGCGCCCTAATAAACGCACCCAAAGTATCTTCGACACCTGTATAGATGTCGGCACAATCAAAGGTACGAAAACCTGCGTTGTAGTAAGCTTCGATGACCTTGACACCCTCGGTTTGATTGTTACTGTGCCCTACCGCAAGCTGCCAACCACCAATGATGATGTTGTTGAGGTACTCGAGTTTCATAGTCTTAGTTTCACAGCCTCATCCTCTGCTAGCTTCCTAGTCTTGGGTCGAGCATATCCCTCAAGCCATCGCCAATAAAATTAAACGCCATCACCAAACTGGCAATGGCCAGCCCGGGAAAAAGCCACATCCACCACTGGTCAAAAAAGTCAATGCCAATTGAGATCATCCGCCCCCACTCGGGTGAGGCAGGTTCAGGACCCAGTCCTAAAAAACTCAAGCCTGCAAAAATCAAAATGGCATTGCCAATATCCAACGTGCCGTAAACCACCGTCGGCGCGATGCTATTAGGCAAAAGTGTCTTAAACAATAGATAAGGTGCTTTTGCCCCAAGACCCCGCGCTGCTTCAACGTAATCGTTAGTTTTGACTTCGATGATTAAACCTCGAGTCAAGCGCGCATAATTTGGCCAGCGCACAATCACCAGCGCTAACACGGCGTTACGGATGCTTGGGCCTAACGCGGCGGTAATCGCCATCGCTAAAATAATAGTTGGAAACGCCATAAACAGCTCGGTAAGCCGCATCATAAGTTCATCCCAAATGCCGCCCAGATAGCCTGCCACCGCGCCAATGAGCCAACCCAAAATGCCATCAATCACAATGACGGCTAAGCCCGCCGGAATGGTGATGCGCCCGCCGTAGAGCACACGGCTAAAGATGTCGCGCCCGAGTTCATCAGTACCCAGCCAGTAAGTGCTGTTGGGCGTTTGTAAACGGTCTGGAATGTTTTGCTCGAGTGGGTCAAAAGGTGCAATCAAGGGTGCAAAAAGGGCCAGCAAACACCACGCCATCACCACCACCAATCCCACAATCACCTCGGGATGCTGTTGCAATTGCTTGAGTTGCTTTTGAAGGTCACGTGTAGATGAATTTGACGTGGGAGCTTTTGTTATGGGAGCTTTTGTCATGGTATTGGACGGCATGATACGCCCTGCTCAAGGCTGGAACGGCATGATACGCCCTGCTCAAGGCTGTTCTTCACGAATACCGAATCCGTGGGTCAATCACAAAATAAAGCATGTCAACAATAAAATTAGCCAGCACATAAATTAGCGCAATCAACATACTTATACCCATGATGGCAGGAAAATCCTGCGAGGTTGAGGCGCGAAACGCGTAGCGCCCAATACCCGGCCAGGCAAAAATGGATTCGGTGAGGACGGCACCGGCTAGCAAATTGCCGTAGAGCACACCTAGCATGGTCACCACAGGGATTAAGGCATTGGAGAGGGCGTGGCGAAGGACAATTCGAGGCTCGAGCTGTCCTTTGGCCCTTGCCGTGCGGATGTAGTCCAACCCTAAAACCTCGAGCAGCGAAGACCGCGTAATTCGCGCAATGATGCCCGAAACATAAATACCAAGCACCAAGCTAGGTAACACCAAATGCGCTAGCGCATTGCGAAAGGTTGACCACTGCCGCGCCAGTAAACTGTCAATGGTAAAAAAGCCCGTAACATGCGGCGGGTCACGCACTAAAAACCCTAGCCTGCCCGGACCTGCTGCCCAGCCCAGTTGGGCATGAAACACCGATAAAGCGACGAGCGCCAGCAAAAATACCGGAAAACTCACGCCAATAAGCGCAAAAACTCGCACCAGATAATCCATAAAAGAATTGCGCCACACTGCCGAGATTATCCCAAAGCTAATACCCAAAACCAAGCCAATAATAATTGCAAATGTTGCTAGCTCTACAGTAGCCGGCAAAAACTGACGAATATCTGCCAGTATAGGGTTTTGGGTTTTAATCGAGGTTCCCATGTCGCCCTGTAACAAATTGCCTAGGTAGGTCAGGTACTGAATATGCGGTGGCTCATCCAAGCCCCACTTTTCCCGAAAGGCAGCTACCAAAGCCTCATTGTTAAGGGCACTTTGTGGCAGGTTAGCATTGATAGGGTCAGCAGGGATGGCATTGGCAATCAGAAACGCCACCACCGTGATGCCCAGTAGTAACGGGATGGCAAAGAGGATGCGTCTAAGGATATATTGGTAGATGGGCATAGGATGAGGTTAGGGTTTAAGAAAAAAGAAATATTCTCTTCTTACCCTTTTGAATCAATGTTTGAGGTCAATAGATAGTTGTCACGATAATTCTGCTATCTATAAACGGCAGACGCGTACTGTTATTGCTGTCAGTATTGATGTTGTCTTTGACTGTGCCCTCGCTGATACAAAAAATAGCAAAGTCAGTAATACCTCCATCAAAATCATAATCTCTATTGAGGTAAGCAAGGGGCTTAATGCCCCTTGTTAGGGTGTCTTTTCGTCAAAGATTTACCCAAAATGGAGATAAGCTATTCACTCCGGCTCAGAAGCGCTAAGTCCAGCCCCCACTGCGGATGCCAAACATAGCCCTCAATGTCCGCACGGAAAGCAGTTTGAACGGCGGGCACGCTAAATGGGGCAAACGCACCGCTGGCTTGGGCGTAGTCTTGGAGTTGGTTGAAAAGCTCAGTACGAGCCTCAGTATCGGATTCGACTTTGGCTTGTTCGATTAAGTCTAGAATTTCTGCCGAGGTCATTTCAGGTGCCCACTTGGTGCGTTCGGTAGCAACTTTGCCACCCGGTAAAAACTCGAGGAAATCCACAGGGTCGAGCTTGTCGGGACCCCAGAACCAGTAGCCAAACCCTTGTTGACCGTTGCGGTATTCTTCCAGAGAAACTTGCACTTCGCCCGGATTGAGCGACACGCTAATGCCAATCTCGGCTAAATCTGCTTGGATCTTTTGAGCGTTGGTACTTAAACTCACACCATTCCAAGTCATGTCGGGATAGCTCAAAGTGATATCAAACCCATCCGCATAACCTGCTGCCGCCATGAGTTCTTGGGCGCGGCCTAGGTCGCGTTCCACCGATTGATCTTGCCCGTAAGCGCCGGCGAGGCCAATCCACATATTGCTGCCCGGGGTCACGCTGCCTGCCCAGAGGTCGCGAAACCCTTGATAGTCAAGTGCTAAGCGGATGGCTTGGGCAACCTGTGGGTCAGCCACCGGCCCGCCAATGTCGGGGTCACGGTTCATAAGCAAGAAATGTGTCCAGCGGCCTGGTCCTAAAAAGATGCTGATGTCGGGATCGCCTTCAAGGTCAACGACTTGGTCGGGTGATAGGTCGGTGGCAAGGTCAATATTGCCTGACTCGAGCGCAACTTTTTGCGTTGCCGCCTCAGGAATGTTCACCACAATAATGCGGTCAAAATAAGGCTGCTCACCCCAGTAGTTAGGATTGCGTACCAGTACAGTTTCTTCTTGAGGTGTCCATGACTCGAGCAAATATGGCCCGGTTCCTGCTGAGGTTTGGTCAAGAAACTCGAGCGCGCCGTCTGTCTCGGCTGCATCAGCGGCAGCTGTACCACCATTGGCTTGTACAACTTCAGCGTTGGTGATTGAAAAAGCCGTGTTGGCAAGCTCTGACAAAAGTGAGGGCCGTACCTCAGTGACGGTAATGTTGACCGTCTCAGCATCCACATCCTCAACCGAGGCGATGGGATCAGTCAAAAATGACGGCTGCGCTTTGACGTTTTTGAGGCGATTAAATGAAAACACCACATCCTCGGCTTCGACAGGATCGCCATTGGCAAACATCGCATCCTCCCGTAAGTTAAAGGTATAGGTAAGGCCATCTTCCGAAATTGACCACGAGGACGCAAGGAGTGGTTCGATGGAACTAGCGTCGCCATCTGGAAACGTCACGAGTGTGTCGTACGCTACGCGGTTGATCATGCCACTGGTGGGGTTAAACGCGTGCGCGGGGTCGTAAGCTTCGGTGATTTCTGCGTGACCCACAACTAAGACCTTGTCGTCTTGGGCGTAAGCCGTTCCAAAAATCACAAACACCATAAATACTAAGCACAACGCAACATAGGAACGCCGCACAGACTGCTGTAAAACAAACACTATAGTTCTCCTCCTTGAGGTCGTTGATACGATACCGACGAAAATGACCTGTATAGTATCACAATACTTTGGAGACTTATTCACATAGACTTTAGGTGACAGACGAAGCTCTTAATACATGGCTGCTAACTTCGCTAGACTTGTGTAAAACTCTGGTCAACAGTTAACTTGCATTAAACTTGCCATGTGCGTGACACACAGTGGTGCGAGTTATTTTGACGTTAGCAGCGTTAGGACTAAAGACATTAGGTCGACAATATTAAGGCGACGTGAGTGAGCCAGGCTTGCAAGAAGCCGGAGCAACACGATTAGCCATAATTAAGAGGTGATGATGAACTACCAACAGCGATTAGCGGCGTTTCAAAGCCACTTAGCAAGGCAGGCTGAGCTTGCCTTTTTCCCACTATCTGCTGACTTACAGTACCTAACGGGTGTCCCGCGTGATATTCCTAATTTTGGCGCGGTGCTACACCCAGGTGATTGGCTCGAGGGTGCTTGGTTAACCCCCGAGCATGAACCGATTTTGGCATTATCGCGCATGACAGCGGAGTTTGGCGGTCTCGCCAAACTCGAGGACGTACAGATTCGGGTGCTCAGTGATTTTGACGACCCCAGTGCGATGGTAGCAGGATTTATTAAAGAATTTGGGCTAGTGGAAGATGCTCGAGTTGCCATCAGCGACAGCACACATGGCGTAACAGTTAGCGCGCTGAATGAACTTCTTCCTCGAGCTAGTTTTGTCTCTGCCACAGCACTTTTACAACCCCTCCGAGCCGTCAAATCAGACGACGAAATTGCGGTGATGCGTCAAGCAGGTGAGGTTACTGAACAGGCTTTTGGGGAAGTGTTGAAGCGGCTCGAGCACGGTATGACCGAGCTGGATGTTGTCACTGAAGTGGATCATCAACTTAGAAAACATGGCTCTTTGGGACCCTCCTTCACGACCTCACTTTACAATTCGGGGCCTAACCATCCGCTACTGTTTGGTCAACGCCAAGCCACCTGGAAGCGTGTGCTGACACCGCCTGTGGCTATCTTGTTTGATTTTGGGGCAATTTTTGAGGGCTACTGCTACGACTACGGACGTACGGTGTTTTTTGGTGCGCCAGGTGACGAGTATCAGACAATTTTTCAGCTCATTATGCAGTCTCAAGCAGCAGGTATTGCAGCGTTACAAGCAGGCAGTATGACCACCAGTCAAGCTGACCAAGCAGCTCGAGATGTTCTAGTTGACGCAGGATACGGCACAGAGTTCCGTCACCGTTTGGGTCATGCGATTGGGTTGGACGTCCACGAGCGTCCCTTCTTAACCGCTGGTGATGACACCCCACTTGAAAACGGCATGCTTTTCACAATCGAACCAAGCATCACCCAATTTGAGACGTTTTCGTGTCGGGTTGAGGATGTCGTAGTGGCACGTCCTGACGGGGGCGAACCACTAACCCAAGGGTTTCGTGAGATGTTAGTGGTTGACTAAACTCAGTTGGGGATGGTGTTTGGTGACATCCCTCCATCCTCTTTTGCCCTTGCTGAACTACAAGATTCAATGTCAATCAGTTGATGATCTTGTCAGCATCGCTTTCAATCAGTCACGTTCTTGTGAGACGTGAGTAGTGTTGTGACCTCAACCTCGCCGAGTCGCTCGCTGAGGCCGTCATGAACGGCACGCTGAAGCAGCCGCCAGCGTTGCCAATGACCAGACAGCACTGCTTCAACGATGAGTCCAAACTTGACCACCAGCAAATTGATGATGAACCAAGCGTAAGGACCCGTGCGCACGTGGCGCGTCCAGTAAAGGGCGTTGCGCGTTGTGTAGTAGATGCGCGTGTCGCTCTCGGTTAGAAAAAGACGTTGGAAGGGTCGTGTTTTGCGTTTATTGGTTCCACGATTATCAACGAGCCAAGATGTGTCCACATCATAAATAAGTGCATCCGGTAGTAAATAGATGCGACCGCCTGCGCGGGTGATGCGGTAGGTGTACTCATAATCGTCGCTGTAGAGATAAAACTGGGTATCGGGCAAGCCGATGGCGTTAACAACATGTTTAGGTAGAAGTAGACCGCCGTAAGGTGCAAAGGGTAGTGGGCACGGGTTACAAGGTGTTTTTTGTTGGCATCTGCCAATGAGCTTAGTGGGTATGTCAAGCAGGTGAAATCCGAGGACGCTCGAGGGACGCGTAATTGCCGTACGCACGCCCTGCGCCCAAGCTTTGAGGTTAGGGCGGTCATCGCGGAGGGCAGTCACGGCCACTAAATTAGATGCTTCAGAGATATCTGGATAGGCCTTCAGGAGTAGCTCCAAAGCATTATCTGCAGGCACGTTATCGTCATCTAATAACCAAATGAACTCACACGCAAGCGGGCTCGCTGCGTCGATGCCAGCAGCATAGCCCCCGGCTGAGCCGAGGTTGTGGGACATCGTCAGCACGTGGACGTTCGGATGTGTAGTTGCAAAACGAGTAAGGTCTTGTTGGCTCGAGCCCTCCGAGGCATTATTGACCACGACCACCTGACCTACGCCAGCAGCTAGTACAGCCGTCAAAACTTGCTCGAGCAACCCAAACCTATCCCCATAAGTAACTGTCACCACGCAAACATCAGCTGGGTTTAACTCAGAAATGGTCACGATGATGATGCATTGATGACGTCCACCATTGCCTGAAAATTACCCCAAGAAGCTTGCTCGAGCCGCTCAGCAAGGTGCTCACGAGTAGTCTTATCAATACTTAGAACACGTTCAACATCAGCTAAAAGTGTTTCGGTACTTGTACTGATTTGCTGTTCAGGAATATCCCAAGTTGTGAGGTAGCGTTGCACTTTGGCAACCTCTGGAAAAGCTAAATGAGCCACGGCGAAGGCCATTGCGGTAATAGCACCGTGGAGGCTCGAGCCTACAAACACCTCACTTTCTGCAATGAGCATCATAATGTCAGCAATGCCAATGTCGTTTGCTGGCATGAGCGCTGGTGTTGTCATCGCCCCACGAATGTCTGCAAGGGCAAGGTGGTCTTCGTGGGCTGGCGCGCGTCCAATAGGCAGTAACAGGATGTTGAGCTTACGTTCCTGCTGAAGTTGGTCGAGCGCTGCTGCAATCTCGCCAACACGTCCGTGCGCGTGGTGTTTACTAATTTGAAAACACACGTAAGGTTCCTGAGTAAGCGCTCGGCTAGGTTCACTGATGTGGTCATCCAAAGCTGGTACAAGGTGCTTCATCAGCGCTGCACTGTCGGGTGCTAGTTGCGCAGGTAGACCAAGCTCAGCAAGCACATTGTGCGTGTCTTGATCACGCACAGATATGAATGCGGCTTGCTCCAGAGTTGTCACCAGATATTGCCTATGTGTTTCGGGTAATTTGCGAATGTTGCTGCTGCCGCCAACAGCGTTGTACATGATGTTTACATGGTGCGCAAAGGTGTCCTGAGGAAGAAGCCAGGGCAAAGGCGTATCTTGCTTACCTAGCAGAAAGCGGCTGAGCTGGTCAGCAGGTTCTAAACCAGCCAGTTTCCGAGTGCCTTTAAGAAGTTGTGTGAGAGGTGGCTCTGAGATGTGTAAGTGCATGTTAAACCAGCGCGTCCCCAGTACTTCCCCGCCTCCAATGATGAGGTTCGTCAGGTTAGGTTGTGCTGCTAACTCGTACAATGAACACGTGGGTTTCGCTTGGTACAAGCGCAAGTCACTTTGCTTGAGGCCGTAAGCTTGCAATTCTCTATGATGCCCAAGCTGATCTAGGGCAACGTCAGCAATGAGTGGAAATAATAAATCACCGTAGTTAAAGCGGTCGAATGCACCGAGAATGGCTGTTGTCATGCGGGGAAGAGGCTCGAGTTCTTATCAGCTGATAAGTAACCGTCTTTTACTAAAAACGATATTTGTGATGGTATCAAAGTAATCATCATAGTCTGAGGTTAGTAATGTATGCATCACCTTTTTAACATTCTTGTAGGACGAGGCTGATACGACTAAGGTTAATGCATCAAGTGCCCGCGCAAATATCACACGTTGACGTGCTTAAACTCAACCAGTTTACTGGATTAACGTGCAGTTGGCGTCCCTGATTGGACGCTCACGTTAGCATCAGCTTCTTTGGTGGGGTTTTCTGTGGATGACGTTGGTCGCTCGAGCAACCACAACGCTAAAAAGGTGAGCACAATAGTACTCAAACTTACTCGAATAAGCCACGCTGCGGCTGCCCCGGTGATGCCAAAGCGCTGAATGAGCCACGGCAAATACACTACGTAAAGCGGGATTTCTGCAAGGTGAAGTTTCGCCGTAATATCCGGCCGACCTAGTGCTTGAATCAAGGTAAACGAGGGTTGTCCGAGGCTGTGAACCAGCACACCCAGCGCTAAAAGTTGCGCCACCCGAAAACTTTGGTCGGCAAAGTCTGCTCCAAGCCACCAGCTAAGGCCGGGTTTGGCAAATAGCATGACGATACTCACAGCAGGCACCATTACCAGAGCAAGGGAGAGCAAACTTTTGCGGTACAGGCCCCTCGTTGCTACCTTCGTCTGCGCGCTTGCAGCTTGCCGCGCTAGTGCTGGAAAAAGCGCCCGCATGAGCGCCATGGGCACAATGCGCATTTTGTTGATAACTGTGTAAGGCGTGGTGTAATAGGTCACTGCAGTAAGTGAAGTGAGCCCAGCTAACACAAAGCGGTCAAACGACAACATAATAGGCGCTAAAATATTGCTTACGCTCATCCAACCGCCCACGCGAAACAGCGCTGGAACCAAGCTTGGTACAAGTCGCCACTGTGACCAAGGTAGACGCCGCAGACACAAGCCCAAGTAGGTAAATGTGCCTAGTGTACGCACCATGATCAGCCCAAGTACAATAACCGGTAAGCTGTTACTAAACGGCAAAATGGCGAGCGGCGCAAGGTAGTTGAGTAAGCCCATGGGCACACTGACCAAGTTGACAGCTAAAAACTGTTGGTAGGCTTCGAGTACGCCCCGCGTTGCCGTGGTCATAATCACCACAGGTAAAAATACGGCGATGAGTCGCAGGGCAGCTTGTGTTTCAGGCTGTAGGGCTAGCGGCACCCTAAAAACTTGCGTTACTAAATAAGGTGTAAGTCCGTAAATAACTGAGCCTGCAAGTACAGAAAACCCAACCGTAGCAGCTAGTGCTGTGGCGACGAGCGCCGCAACATCTTTGTTGTCATTATCGTCAGTTGAGTTTGCGTGATGAAGTTGCTGAGCAACCATTTGGGTGAGTGCGCGCCCCAAGCCAAAGTCAAAAATACTGGCATAACCGGTGAGGAGCCACGCAAGCGTAAGCGCGCCATAACGTTCTTTGCCCAATCCCTCAATAAGTAAAGGAATGGTAAAAAACGCAGCAATGAGCGGCGCAGCCTGCCCAACGATATTAAGTAGCGTATGGCGGCCAAGGCTGCGGCGTCCTAATAGGCGATGTGTGAACAAGCGGATCACGCTCGAGCTTACCTACTTCTTACCTAAAACAACGTTTGATAACGCTAAGACGCGACCCCTGCAGGAATATGCCCTCTTGCCTCGAGTACAGCCATCACCTTGGCAACGCTTTCAGCAACATTTTCTTGGTCTGTTTCACAAACAACCTCAGGATTTTCTGGAGCTTCATAAGGGTCGTCAATGCCGGTAAAGCCTTTAATTTCGCCAGCTCTTGCTTTGGCATACAAGCCCTTAACATCACGTGATTCGCAGACTTCTAGGGGCGCTTTGACGTAAACCTCAATAAAATGGGTAGCTTGGCCGCGAATTTCATCGCGAATCGCAGCATAAGGGCTAATGGCAGCGGTAATCGCCACCACGCCGTTGCGGCTAAGTAGGTTTGCCACAAAACCAATTCGCCGCACGTTGGTATCGCGGTCTTCTTTACTAAAGCCAAGACCCTTCGACAAATTTTGGCGCACAATATCACCATCTAAAATTTCCACATTGCGCCCGCGTGCCTGAATTTCGTCTGCAACTGCTTGGGAAATGGTTGTTTTGCCTGCGCCACTTAGGCCCGTAAACCAAAGGGTAACGCCTTGTTGAGATTGACTCATGATGCTCCTTTTAAAGTGATGTAATGGTTTTGAGAACGATGTGATGATTTGAGACGTCCATCAAAAATTAGAAGATGGTGAATGCATCACGCCAGACTATGTTTTGAATGCAATCAACGTTTTGGATGCAAGCAACTCAGATGCGACCAACTCAGATACGATCAACATAGTCAATTTAGTTGGCAGGTGATGCTCATTGCGTGTATATCAAATTTCTTGGCTGTATGGATGCGTTACTCAAAGCTGTCAAACCTCATCTGTACATATTTACTTTTGCTGATATGCCTCCATGAGTACTCTAGCAACATCTGGACGGGTAAATTCTTCAGGTGGAAGTTGCCCTTGACTGAGCATTTCACGCACCTTTGTACCTGACAAAAAGACGCGCTCACTCACCTCACTAGGGCTGGTTTTAGCCGTGGCCATCTGCTTGGTACGGGTGCAGTAAAATGCGTGCTCAAACTTAAGTGGGCTGATGGCGAGAGCATCTTCTGGTAGCTCGTCAAAAATGTGTTGGGCGTCGTAAGTACCGTAGTAACTGCCAACACCAGCGTGGTCACGCCCCACAATAAAGTGCGTACACCCGTAATTCTGCCGAGCAATTGCGTGCATGATTGCTTCCCGTGGACCAGCGTAGCGCATCGCGGCTGGAAATACCCCGAGCATCACGTTATCTGCAACGTAATAACGTTCAATCATAATCTCGTAGCAACGCATCCGCACATCGGCGGGAACATCATCTGACTTGGTGGTGCCTACCAGTGGGTTAATAAACAAACCATCAACAACCTCGAGCGCCACCTTAGTCAAATACTCATGCGCGCGGTGAATGGGGTTGCGGGTTTGAAAGGCAACAACGGTCTGCCAGCCGTGCTCAGCAAACTTAGCCCGGGTTTGCGCTGGTGTTAAGCGGTAATCGCTAAAGTCGTCATGCGGAACATCTTTCAAAAGTGTAACTGGACCACCCAAATAAACCGAGCCAGCTTCACGCATTGCCGCCACGCCGGGGTGAGCATCATCTGTGGTGGCGTAAACCTTTTGGGCTTCGTGGTCTTGGTTGGGGGTAAAGCGGCTAGTAATGTGTAAGCTTGCCAGTATCTCCCCTTGCCACGTTAGCGCGATGTCATCACCTACAGCAAAGTCAGACGTGTTAGATGTTTGTAAGGTAACGGGTACACTCCACGCCAAACCGTTCGGTAAACGCATGGCGTTGACGATGCTGGTGTAGGCGTCCTCGTCTACGAAACCTGTAAGAGGGCTGTAGATGCCGGTAGCGAGGCACTCGAGGTCAGCTAGGTTGCGGCTCGAGAGTTCTAGTTTGGGCAAGTCTTGGGTGCGGGCTAGGTCAGCCTCGGGGTTGCTCGAGGCAAGGTTAATTAGCGTGCCGCCGTGGGGGTCAATTAGCGCGTGGCTCATGGTGAAATGATGTTCTCCTAAAAAGTGGGTTGATCTTAAGTTATGTCTTAGCTGTACTAGCTTTGCACGTTGTCTATTTGCACGTTGTCTAATCATAAAAACGCTTGATAAATGTGGAGTTGCTTAAACAATATTTCAGCCCTCTACCATACGTCTTAATACAACTTCACGATGTTGTAGCCTACTACATAAGACCACTACAATAAGACCAACACACAAAATTTGTGCGGAGCGTACCCAGACTCACTTGACAGCTAGAACCAATGAGCTATAATCGCAACATCATGATTGACACAATAATCCTCAACAGTCTGGGTATAGCTTGAACGTTATGTCGAGACTTTGTTTAATTGAGGTAGACGGCTGAACCTTATACGGTTTGTACGCACGTGCGCGCTCGAGGTACCTTTTGGCGCGTCATAAACGCTGCCATGCGCGTAACACTGCCTACAACTTGTATGGTAGTTATTTTGAACTGCGGCCTGTAAATTACGATTATCCAACCTTAAATACATTTCTGTCATCACTAAGCTCAGGACGTAGCTGGTTTAGCTTGTGCTACGTGTTGACGTGCTTTAGGTCGTTGATAGTTCATCAGCTATCTCAGAAGTTATGGATAGCAAGCAAAGATAAACTTCAATTCCCATTTTGGAATATTTCAAGTGTCTCGCAAAAGCTTTAGACGAGGTGAATCTACTATCTCGGCTAAGGTTGCGTGATCGCATTGGCGGGTTACGCACAGCACTAGGAGACAAAAAGCCAAGGGTCTTGTGTAAAGGAGTTAGACCATAGAGAAAGTACACGGTAAGTTATCCGGGCTTAAAAAGAATCAAGTGAAGCGGCTCAGCCACCTTTATCGACGTAAAGTTGGACCTGAAATGCCAGTAAGTTTAGAGCTTGCCCGGGAAATGGCGACACTCTCACTTGAACTCAACAAACCCTTGTCAGTATTGCTAGACCGACGCGGCCGGGTTGTGACTGTATCTGTGAGTAACAGTGTGGATACACCTTTGCCGCCACTCGCGGGTGAAGCCGAAGCGCGGTTGTACGGGTTGCGGCTCCTTCACACGCGCCCCAACGTGGCTAGCTTTGCTGAGGGTGACTTGTCGATGTTGTTTTTAAATCGGCTAGACGCGCTTGTGGTGTTTAGCGCCCACGAAAATCAGCAAGGTCGTGTCGAATTAGGGCAGGTTCACCTCGCTCAGATTGCGCCACCAACCTCCCAAGAAGAAGATTGGGTCATCGAGCCACCCATGCGCATTCGCGAGGCTGAGGCTGTAAATATCTTAGAGATGATTCGCAGCCTCGAGGAAGAACTCAGCCGTTCTCACCGCGCCCGTGAAGTACGTCGCAGTAGCCAAGAGCGTGCGGTTATTGTCGGCCTCAACACAGGTGAAAGCACGGTTGAAAGTGACGCTCGCCTAGCAGAACTGGCAGAACTCGCCACCAGCGCCGGTGCAGTCGTTGCTTATGCCAGCAGACAACAGCGCCACAGCCCTGACCCCAAAACACTCATTGGCGCAGGCAAGCTGCAAGAGTTGGTCTCCAAGGCCTACCACGAAGATGCTGACATGCTCATTTTTGACCGCGAACTCAACCCAGCTCAAGCGCGCGATATTGCTGAGGCCACCAACCTCAAAGTGCTTGACCGCACCCAGCTCATTTTGGATATTTTTGCGCAAAATGCCAAAGGGCGCGAAGCGCAAGTGCAAGTGGAACTGGCCCAGCTTCAGTATCAACTGCCGCGTTTAGCCGGTCGCGGGAAAGCCATGAGCCGCTTAGGTGGCGGCATTGGCACGCGCGGTCCGGGTGAAACCAAGCTCGAGGTTGACCGCCGCCGTATTCGCGACAGGCTGGTCGCACTAGAGTCAGAAGTGGATGGCATTAGCGCACACAGAAACCGCAGCCGCAAGTCGCGCACGCAATCGCGCACCTCGGTTGTGGCCCTCGTTGGCTACACTAACGCAGGCAAGTCGACGCTGTTTAACTGCCTGGCTAAAGCAGACGTGCTGAGTCAAAATAAACTTTTTGCAACCTTGCGCCCCACAACTCGCGAGGGCTGGCTCCCTAGTTTAGGCGAGTGGGGCGGCAAAGTACTTTACACCGACACAGTGGGGTTTATCCGCGACTTGCCAGACGAACTGGTCAACGCGTTTCGGGCGACGCTCGAGGAACTCCACGACGCTGACCTACTGCTGCATGTTGTCGACGCTGCAACCCCCGGCGTAAGCGACCGAGTTGATGCGGTTAACCGTATTTTGGATAGCCTCGAGCTTAATGTAGAACGGCACATTGTCCTTAACAAGTGTGATTTAGTTGATGAGGCAAGGCTCGAGCAACTGCAAACTCGCTACCACGCGCTAGGCGTCTCCGCAACTACTCGTGCAGGTCTAGACGACCTCAAAACCCACCTTGCTAACGCCCTTGAAGGCGAGCCCTTTGGGGTATTACCGGAAGATGCATCAGCAAATTACAATGTTCTTGCATCTTAGAAACAAGATGATACTGGTACGGTCGTAAAAACTCCCAGTTACATGTACTAGCATTATGGAGTGGACGCTCGATACATCAATTATTCGAGCGTCTACTCCATAATGCTATTAAGCTGAATGAAAGACCCTCATATCTTTTCAACTACGCTTCAGTGATGTGCTACTCACAAAACATTCATCTTTTTCCTTATGTGCATAGAGCTATACACTCATCTAATGTAAAATACATCCCTCCACACGTGAAAAATTCAGATATGCGTCTTAAGCCAAGGTTTTGTGAAATCTTGCGTCACAATCTACAGCTTATCTGTAACAAAGTAGTTTATGCTTGTTGATGTGATGACGATTTCTTTTGCGCACCCGCGCCTTTGCTTGTTCATACTTATCGGTTTGCTAACAGCCTGTAACGGAGCTGATCCCGGACAAATTTTGCTTTCAACAGGCGCTATAGACATTAGCCTTGGCGGAAAATCTTTCACAATCCAAAACACTGGCCCCGTTGGCTCAACCCTCACGTGGCGGCTCAATGTTGCTCAAAATGGTGGTAACCCCACTGCTGACGACTGGTTTTCGTTAAGTACTGAAGAAGGCTCACTTGCTGCTGGTGAAAGTCAAGCTATTGTGGTTGTTCCAGAAAGTGACCTTACTCAAGGCAATTACAACGCAACTGTGACAGTGAGCGCCAGTGGTGAGCAAGAACAAGTTCGCGTAAGTGCCATTCGCAGTGGGGACATTACTAGTTGTATTGCCCCTACAGTGACTGCTAGACAGCGCACGCTAGCAACACGTTCTCCTGAACGAGAAATTCTAGTCCGCTACCGCGACACTACAGCGACCTACGAAAGTGCATCTAAACGTCTCAGCAATCAATACAAACTCAATACCGTTGTAGCTGGTGAAGGCATCGTGCCAGATGTCATCATTGCCCCCGAAGGTCAACGCGACGACCTCATCGCGCGTCTTTCACGTGATCCAGACGTGCTCTACGCTGTTCCTAACGATGTGCTTACCCTGCAACAAACCCCAACAATTCCTATGCGTGCAATTAGACCTAACGATGCGCTGTACAGCTTGCAGTGGCACTTGAATGATTTTGGCATTCCCCAAGCATGGGCGCTGGAAACAGGCAAAGGCAACGTGACCGTAGCCATTATCGACAGCAGTGTAGACACCGACCACGAAGACCTTATTAATTCACTTCTACCAGGCTGTGATCTGTTTGATCGCGACGATGACCCTAACCCTGGTCTTTTTGATCCCGGCGGTTTTAACACTAAGCCTACCCACGGTACCCACGTTGCAGGCATGGTAGCAGCAACGGGAAATAATGGCATTGGGGTTGCCGGCATTGCCTTTAGCGGCGTTCAAATTCTTCCGGTGAAAGTCTTTAATGACGGCGGTGTAGGTGCCCAAATTGATGATCTCATCAACGGTATCCGCTGGTCGGTTGGGCTTGCTGTACCCGGCTTTAATCCAAATCCTCACCCAGCCCAAATTTTGAACTTGAGCTTAGGCACGCAGGGTCAAAACGCTGCTGTTGACGAAGCGGTTGCAGAAGCAGTGGGTGCGGGTGCACTAGTTATTGCTGCCTCGGGAAATCAAAGTTTAAGTGATGCAGTGCTTACGCCTGCCAATGCACCTGGCGCGCTTTCAGTGGGGTCAGTAGAGAGTGATTATCTGCGCTCAGATACGTCTAACTACAACGCAAATGAACCCCAAGTTGACCTTATGGCACCTGGCGGTACATTAGTAGATGCTGATGACGACTTTTGCGCTAGTGGTATTGACGATACAATCCTAAGCACCTTTGCAGGTGACAACTATGGCTGCCTTGCAGGAACCTCTATGTCCTCACCATTTGTCGCAGGTGTAGCAGCACTAATTTGGAGTCAAAACCCAGACTTCACTGCAGAACAGGTTACTGAGCGTATGCTCACATCTACCTTGTCAACACCCGACCAGGATCCTTTTCAATATGGAGCTGGTGTTCTTTGTGCAGACCGTGCCCTCGGTGCGTCTACTTTGTGCGGTCGTTAGACCTTAGGAGGACACACTAACAATTTTTCATGTAACTCATTAGACATTCTCATCTACACTTTTCTAAAAGCGCTGCTGCTACCCCCAAACAGGGGTTTTGGCAGCGTTTTGTGATTGCTACACTTTCAATCACATTGTTGTTTTGGGCCGTGGCGTTGTTAGTGGATGCATATTCAACACACAATTTTAACTTCAAATTTGGCAATTACGACAACTCATCAACTGCTATCTAGGAGGCATATAAGTATGAGAGGAAAACGGTCAACCGCAGGTATTGCAATCATCACTGCCATTAGTTTCATGGTGGTGACGCTTGCATTTATCAGCACCGCGTTTATTGTGAGTATTTCCAATACGCGGCTATCAGGCGACCAAGTCTCAACAACGCGCGCACAACTGGCTGCTCAAGCGGGTATTGACGAAGCCATTCTGCGCATTTGGCACGAAGCCAGCGAAAATATCAACCGAACGGGTTCTATTTCAGGGAGGCGCGATATTCCTGACTACCGCGCACGCTGGGAAAATGTGCGTAACTGGTCGTCATATGACAACTGGGGTGGTGCTAACAGGCTACTTAGTGGTGGTCTTGATGCTGACGATAATTCTACTTTTGGTGATCCAGTCACGTTTACAGGTGAAGTGGATGATGGCACAGGGCGCATTGCTAGCTATGAAGTCAGCATTGAACGTCGTGATGAAATCGAAATAGACCCTGTTGATGGCACCGAGATTGTAACAGATCGTACAACACTGCGTATCACGTCTACAGGCACACTGCCCAATGGTTCTCAGCGCCGCGTACAGCAAGAATTGGAAGTGGCGTATCCACAATTTAACCTCGAGTTCGCTTTCCTAACGGATTTCGTAAACTGCACGTTTTGCCACTCAGCGTTTACCTCTATCGAAATGGGCTACGACCGTGATGAAGGCATGGGTGAGGATTTCGAATTTTTAGTGGATCTAACTAATGAAGACGCCCGCGAAGCTGCTGCAGAAGGCAAAAGCCGCATTAGGGTGGCTGGTTTGAACGACATGCAAATCAGTACAGGCTGGAAAAATCTCAACACCTTAGTAGCAGGTACAATCTACACCCGCGGTCCACAAAATATTATGCGTACCGACGGTACAGGTGGCGGCACACGTCCCAAACAAAATGTCTTTGGCCCTGTTTACCGTGAAGGAACTGGCCTTATTGCAGACGAAGACTGGGAAGGTTTCCGTCCTGCGCAAGCGGACAACAAGGATCTGCTGCTTTCTTGCATCAAAAACGCCAATGATGGTAACGCTGGTTGTGACAAACGCAATGCGCGTTTTTATGAATTTTATCCAACCCTCGTTGAAGGTCAAGCAACGCCAATTGATGGTGAAGTGCCTGATGTGCAGCAGTTTCCTTCGCCGATTGTTGATCAAAACGGTGACCGCCGTATCGATAACGACGAGTGGGCAGCTGTTATGGACGGTAAAGCTATTGGCAGCTTGGAAGGCGCTGCTGAAATCTGGTTTTCACCCACAGACGATAATGGCGTTCCAGATGGTACAAATACAGTGACGCTGCCCTTTGAGGTGCGCGGCCGAGATGTAACCATTCCGGGCATGCAAACCGACATAGAAACCCAACCCGGACGGGGTATTGCAGGTAACTTGTTCTTGATTGGTACAGACGATGACCCCATCGAGATTGAAGGTACGGTGTATGTTGATGGTGATTTGGTCATCCAAGGACCCATTGACCCCGGTAACCGTGGTGTGTTTATTGTTCGCAAAAACATTTATATCGTCGGTGATGTTATCTATGACTGTAACGGCACAGCAGATGGCACAGGCTGTAGGTACTATGAACCCAACTCACTCCCACGTTTTGCGATGGTTGCAGGTGGCATGATGGTTATGGGTGACCCCAATCAAGGCAGCACTACCAGAGGCTTCCCTGGTGGTTTCAACGAACGCTGGCAGTATAGAGGTGACAGAGCTAAAGATGACGACCGTTTTAACGGAAGGTTCCCCTTGCAAGGCGAGTTGCTCGCGTTCAATGCCAAGCAATTCGAAAAATATGTCGAATCGCAAGACGCAGGCGCAACGACACTTGAGGAGATTTTTGTACCCCGTTATTACATGTACCGCGAAGGCGACGAAATAGTCATGCGTTGTAACTTTGATGGTGAAGATACGCGACTTGACAATGATCGTCGGGGCACAAGCGAATGTCGTGATTTTCAGTCGCACTACGGTACTGCGGATGAGCTGAGCCCTCGAGAGAACATCCCTTGTATTGCTGGTCAAATTGACATTTTTGGCCAGAACGATGAAAACAATATCTTTAAAGCTGCCAACCAGCAACCTAATTGTATGAGTGCATACCTCGATACTGACGGCGACGGTGACCCAGATACGACATTTATTGGTCTTGATACTTCGGGAGACGGTAACTTCGTTCCCGATGCAAACGGTAATGAAGTACTGGACGCAGGCGAAGATTTGGTTATCCGTATTATGGGTGAACCCATTGCTGACGATCCATACTACCAGGCGTTTCGTGCTATGAATAACACCGACTCCAATCTCCCTTGGTTCTGGGACAGAGAACCTTTTGCAAGCGCAGGTGGTATTCCGGTGCAGCAGTTTGTACAAGGTGATGCTGCTCCAGAAGACTTTGCACTTTTAGCGGACGAAATTTTTGTCACAGATAGAAGCGGTAACCGAATTCAGGATGGCGATGGCGATGACCTTCAACCTGCTTATATCTACATGTCGCCCAACAACAGTTGGCTTGCGCCAGTGGACGACCTCAATGGTAATAGCGTTCCTGATAATGTGGATTTGGCACTCGAGCCTATGGATAAAGTCTATAGCCGTCAAAATGCAATAGCCGCAATGGAAGTGCTCTCAGGTGCATGGATTGAGTATGGTCTCAATAACGACCGCAGCCAAAATGATCAACGCCCCATGCGTATTGATGGTTTGCTCTTTACTAACAATGCTATTCAGTCGTACTTGCCCGCGCGCAGTCGTCGCAGTCACACTGCTGGTGGTTTGATTCTCAATGGCAGCATCATCTCTTACGAAACAGGTTTGCTCATTTACGGTACAGGCAGTGGTCCTGATGGTAGCAATAATTGCGCACACGGACAGAATAGGGATATGTTTGACGCTAATAATTACCTCTGTGTGGGTTTGCGCGTACAATACGACCGCCGCTTGCCTGGCTTGCTTGACTTGCGCGTAGATGTGCCTGTGCTGCTGCGCTCACGTTCGCAGTGGTTACCTGTCAACTAAGGGATGATGATGATAGATAAACGTGAGCAGGGTTTTTCACTGATTGAGCTTCTTGTTGTGATTGGCATCATCAGTGTGCTGGTAGCAATTGGCATCGGTGCTTATCGCAACTGGCGCGATGCGGAGAACTTTCGCGCTTCTCAGCGCACGGTGTTTGAAGCCATCAACCAAGCTCGCAGCGATGCCCGCCGTGAGTCAATTGATCAAACGATCAGTTGGGCTGGAGCAGCAGGCAACACTGAACTGCAAGTGTGTAGTGGTACGGGGGCTTGTCGAACGGTAGAACTACCGTATGGTGCAACGTTTGAGGTTGTAAATGGTCCCAACACAGAATTTACCTACACAGCGCCCTTTGGTCGCAAAGTAGCTACCGAAATTGAATGGTTAGTGAGCAGCCGCGGCGGTGATCGCTTTGGTAAAGTGCGTGTGTACGGTGTAACAGGTAAAGCGGTGTTTGCTACCTGCGACGCAGATAACGCAGCAGCAGCGAGGGGTTCAGACGAATGTTAGTGTCCCAACGACAAATACGCAAACAACAAAAAGGCTTGACGTTGGTTGAGGTGTTAGTAGCACTAGCGATCATTGCCATTACGATGGTGATGTTTGGCTATTTCAGCTCCTCACTACAAGCAACGGGTAACTCGAGGCGCGAAACGGCTGCCGCCAACTTTGCCCGTAGCTACTTAGACGCCCTGCGCAGTCAATGGCAAGACTTAACGATGTATCGTGACGGTGGTAGAGAGTCTGGTAATGCGCGTTCTAATCCGCCGTTTTTAGAAGTGCCTGATGGCTTTACGTTTTACACAGTAGATATTGAGCGTCGTAACGTAACAGGTGTAGTGGTAGGAACGCCGACCCAATTCAACTCCACAGCGGGTGAAGCGGCATTCAACTGGCAAGACGAGAATGATACTGATTTTATGCGCCTTGTAACCTTAACCTTGACCGATGCTCAAGGTGAAACCTACACGTACAGTACGCAGGTTGTACGCCCCACAACCGATCAGACACCGTAGGAGGTAACGCAATGACAGTAAAGGAACAAAAAAGCTTCATGCGCCGTCAAGATGCGTTTACCCTTGTCGAGTTGCTGGTGGCAATGGCAATCTTCAGTACCATTTTGGTGTTAGTCATGAGTGCCCTTCGCACCGGGTCAAATGCTCTTACAACAATTGTCGGTGAAGCAGACATCATCGAAGACGCCAGAGCAGCTAGTGCCATCATTGCCGACGAAATCAACCAAGCTGCGTATATCTATCCACCGGGTTCAGTCCTTACATTAGGTACAGCGGGTTACACCACCGTGAACCCCAACACAGGAAACCGTACGTGGACCGTTGGTGATGATCCTATTCTTGCCATGATTACCGTGCCCGATACTAACGAAGGTGATTGCGATGACAACACAGAGTTTTGTTACACCTTTGTGGCATATTATCCCGTTGCGCGCGGGGAGGTATCTGACGAAGTACCGTATTTAGCCGATCCTGCTAACGATAACGGTGCTAATGAGAAATGGGTACTATACGAGTTTCGTGCTAATCTCGATGTTGGCGCAAGCTCTGAGGACTTCTACGAAACGTACTTTATAGATGGTGAACCGATACCAACAAATTTTGGTAATATAGCTGGGCAAATTCTTGTGGATTACGTAATCCCTGATTCACTAGAAGTGAATATCGGCGAGGATGATTGCTATCCAGGTGAAACTAGTCAAAATGACGAGTACTTTGTTGGTGGTCAACCTTGTGAAAGTGTGAATGACAGAAGTGATATTTATGCGTCAGTGGCAGTAGGGGAGTTCGTTTTTCGCTCCGGACGTTCGCGTCGTGGGCGTAATTACCGTAGCCCTGAAATTCGCTTTTCACTTGCACCCCTAAATTTGCACAATCCTCTAACTGATAGACAAATTTACGCGAACTAGGTAGGCTGGTTGCCCAAAAAGCTATTCAGA
>JBCCBI010000022.1:0-23052 GCA_039034155.1 Deinococcota bacterium
AGGTTATGAGCCTCGAGTAAGAGTTTTGTAAGAGTTCTTCGTCTAGAGTAACCACAGGTAGGTCTGTCGCAACATGCTTACCCGCTCATTAGGTCAAGGAGGCTCAGCCCACAAATGCCGGACATTTTTTACATTTATCATGAGCATCGGCTTAGAGTTTGCTGAAATGTTGACAACTGTGTCAGTGTTTTATGCCTTTTTGCCCTTTGGAACATAGTTTTTGATTGGAGGTTTATGAAAGTTTTTAGCATAACAACATGCAGCAGACACATTAGGATTTTGTTGGCAATTGTGATGTGTGGATTTAGTTTGTACGCGCAAAGCCAAGAAAATTCAGAAGGGCCGCTGCAAATTGAGCTCGAGGCCTTTTTGGTCGAGTCAGTCACCAGCGCCAGTGGGGAGGTGACCGAACGGTTCAGCCTTGCCGCCGAAGTTACACCCGGACAAATTATTGAATATCGCCTTAATCTCTTACATATTGGCGAGGCAACCCTACCTGCTGGCGTGCGCGCGCGCGGACCTATTCCCGCGCAAACGGCATATTTAGCAGCTAGCGCGTCACCAAGCTCAGCCCTAGCCATTTTGGAATTTAGTGCCGATAGCGGCGAGATGTACGCATCTGAGCCACTTACGCGTACTGAGACAGATACTAGTGGCAACGAAATTACCGTCGAGATTCCCCCAAGCGACTACACCGACGCCCGCTGGACGCTCCAAGACCCGCTCGAGCCAGGCCAAGTGCTCACATTCATCTACCGTGTGGAGGTTCAATAATCGTGAAACATCATTACTTTAAGTCCCTGCTACTAACTTTGCTAATAGCTTTCGTTGGTAGCGCGTTCGCTCAAACGGCAGCTGGCGTTATCATCACTAACCAAGCTAGTGCCGACTTCATTGACTCTGGTGGCAACGGTCAAACCACCCTCTCTAATCCAGTTGAGGTTGTGGTCTTGCCTGTTTACAGTTTCAATATCGAGCCAGATAACACCCTCAACCCAACTGGTGGCGCAGCGAATAATGGTGAGGTTCCAAACGCTGGTGCCTTCACACCCGACCCTACCAACACCCTGACAGACGTTGATGCTGGTAGCACCGTGCAGTTTAGCTACACGCTCGATAACGATGCCAACATCAACGATGTATTTGATCTTGAAGTTATTCAAGACCCCAACGACGACTTTGACTTTACGGGTATTCAAATTTACACCTTTGATGATTTGGATAACGATGGTGTCTATGACCCCGGTGAGCCTTTATCCATTCAAGGCAACACCACTGCCACGCTGAGCTTGGGGCCAGACGACGGAGCTGGTGTCGAAGATGGTGGTGCTGGTCCCGGACTAGCAGGCAACGACTCAGTAAATATTGTGGTGTTCGCAACCGTTCCTCCCGGAACCCCTGGCGGGGATGTTGCTAACCTTGATTTAGTAGCAACCAGCCAAGGTGCAACTACAGCAGGTGACACCGACCCTAACGTGCTTTATGAAAACAATAACGTTGCTCAAGCAACCGTCCGCGAAACCCCCGTCATTGGTATCGCCAAACGTGTCAATGGCACACCAACCAACAACGGCAATGGCACCTACACCGTTACCTACGAACTTTTAATTGAAAACTTGGGTAACGTTGATCTTGAAGACGTAACGATTACCGATGATCTAGAAGCTACTTTTGGTGCAGGCTTAAACCCTACCGTTACCACCGCACCTACACTGGGAGCAACCACAGGTACAGTTGCCCTCAATTTCGATGGTAGCTACACAGGCACACCACCCAATGTCAACATTTTGGCAGCAGGTTCAACGATTGGTGTTGGGGCGACAGCTAGTATTACCTTCAGCGTCACTGTTACCAACCCAAATATTGGTACGGTCTATGACAACCAAGCTATTGTCACAGGTAATAGCACTGGCCCCGGTGATGCTACCGTAGGCGATTTTTCAGATAATGGCGACCCAACTACACTAGACCCAGACCCCAACGGCAACAGTGACCCCGGTGCTGATTCAGAGAATGGTGAGCTCCCTGGAAGTGACGCTGACGATGCCGATGAAGATACCCCAACACCCGTTCAGTTCACCGAAAACCCACTGATTGGTATCTCAAAGGTACTCAACTCAGTCACACCTGTCGTAGGCTCACCTGGTGAGTTTAATGTGGCGTTTACGTTGCGCATTGAAAACTTTGGCGATGTACCGCTCAGCAACATTCAAGTTACTGAAGACTTAAACGCAGCCTTTGACGTTGGCAACACCGACGTTGTGAGTGTTACTGCCGGACCAACCACACCTGCAAACACCAACTTAGGCAACCCCGGCTTTACGCTGGATGGTACTTACAACGGCACAGGTAACAACGACCTGCTCACAGGTGCCAACAACCTAGCGGTGGATGACTTCACAACCATTGCGTTCACCGTCCGTATTGATATTGATTCAGATGGTCCTGGCAACACACCTGCTGGTCCCGGTTCGTACGTCAACACAGCCACTGCAGAAGGCGACAGTCCATCCGGAACAACCGTAGATGATGATTCACAAAACGGCACCGACCCAGACCCCAACAACAACGACGACCCCACCGACGACAATGACCCAACACCTATTAACATTACCGAGCAGCCACTTATTGGTGTTGCAAAAGATGTTGGCCTCGTTCAAGATAACGGCAACGGCAGTTATAACGTGCCTTACATCATCACAGTGACTAACTACGGCAACGTTGACCTATCAGACGTACAAGTTACAGATGACCTCACGGCTACTTTCGTGAACCCAACCAATCCACAACCTGTGTTTAATGTCTTAGCAGGGTCAGTTGCTAGCCCCACCCTTACACCAAACGCTGGCTTTGATGGGGACGCTGACCAAGACTTGCTAGCTGGTACAGATACCCTTGCTGTAGGTGCAACAGCCACAATCACCTTCACCGTTGTGGTTGAACCCAACATTGCCCAAGGTACTTATAACAACCAAGCGTTTGCAGCGGGGGATAGCCCTGGTGGCACAACCGTGACCGATACCTCTCAGGATGGTACCGACCCAGACGATAACAGTGCGCCACCAGCAGACCCATCTGTCAATGGCGACGGCGATCCTAGCAACAACAGCGACCCAACACCCGTTACCATTCCATCTGACCCTGTTATTGGGGTGGCTAAGCGCTTAGGTACTGTCACAGACTTAGGTGGGGGCACCTACGAGGTGCAATACCTTATTGAAGTTGAAAACCTCGGGCCTATTCCACTGGCAAACGTACAAGTTCAGGATAATTTAGCAACAACCTTTGGCGTGACACCTTTCGCCAATGCAGCGGTTGCCTCCTCAGATGCAGCAGCGTTGATTCCCAACAACCCCGGCTATGATGGCTCAGCAGATATCAACTTGCTAGCAGCAGGTAGCACTTTGGCAGTCAACACAACTGTTACCCTCACGCTGACTGTAGAAGTGACACCAGCAACCCTACCAACGGTTCAATATGACAACCAAGCCTTTGCAAGTGCCACCGATCCTAGTGGTGGACTGACCACAACAGATCCCTCCGACAACGGATTTGATCCTGACCCAGACGGTGATGGTATTGCTGACGAAGTCGACGACGGCGTTGGTGGTAACGGCACTGATTCTGACTCAAATGAAAACGACCCAACCCCGCTGATTATCCTTGGGCCCAGCGACTTAGACCTCGTTAAAACGCAATTTGTCTGTGCAGATGCTGGTTGTGCAACAGTCGTTGCTGGTGGTGGCGCACCGGGTGTGGATACTCAACTTACCGCTGAACCTGGTCAATTTATTGCCTACACCGTAACGGGAACAAATAACAGTGGTGGTGCTGATGTGACGGATGTGTTCATTAACGACATTATCCCCGTACCTACTGTGTTCGTACAAAGTGCGCTAAACACCGTAAGTAGCGGTGTGTTGGAGTGCCGTACTGGAGCAGTTTGGGCAGCTTGTCCTACAGCTACACCAGGACAGCTCGAGCCAGCCATTGAAGAAGTACGCCTCAACGACAGCGGTAACAGTGTTGCTGACACTGCCTCTGTAACCCTCACCTTCGTCGTTCAAATTCCCTAACTAGCATTTCTACTACTAGATGGGCTTGTTGAGATTCATTCAGCAAGTCCACTCTGGGCGCGTGCTCAGCCTATTATTTTGCTGAGCACGTAACCTCCAACACACTTGCCAGTTATTGAATGACATTACGCCACCAAAATCTTTTTCGACAATATCTTGATTACTCCGAAGAATTTTCTCTTCACGTCATGACATGAACGGAACGAACATGCGAAAGTACCTGACGTGCTGGTTGTTAGTTGGACTTATATTTAATATTGTTTATTCTCAAACTATTAACAACCAAGCTACTTCACAATACAATACGCCAACCGGTTCCGGGGAGAGTGGCTCGAATACAGTCACAGTTGTTGTGGACGGCGGCCCGCCATCTGATGTGGCGCTGTTTAAGACCTCGAGCATTGCCTCTGGCAGTTTAGTCTTACCGGGTAGCCCGCTTGATTACACCTTGCGCTTTCCAGGTGCAGGCACCAGCCTAGACCGCGACGTGATTAACCTTGTGTTGGTTGATCCATTTGACCCCAACTACCGCTTTGGCAGTGCGCGGGTCGTTGTTGACGGCAGGGAACAAGCTGGGTCTAGCAGTTTCGACGCCAGCACCAGTACCCTCACGGTAAGCCTAGACGAATTTGCAGCAGGCAGTACGCTGGAAGTTTTTGTGCGCGGTTTTGTGCGCTCCTCAGCTCCGCCCGGCGTTACGCTTGTTAACCAAGCTAATATCAGCTGGGATGAGCTTGACGGTACACCTGGCGATACCTTAGACAGCGACATCGTCAATCATCCCACGAACCAGCCAATCCCACCAACCCCACCTGAACCACCCATCATCATTCCTTGCGCTGTGACTGTCACAGCAGACGGTACATTTACCAATCCAGGACAGGTTGCTAGTGCTGCGCTTGCAGATACCGTGACCTTTGCCTACACACTTACCAACCCAACAACTGCAACCCATGTGTACTTGCTCGAGGCCCTCATAGATGCCGCTAGCACCCTCCCCGGCGTAAGCACCAGCGATCTAGCTATATTTTTTGATGCTAACCAAAATGGTGCCGTTGACAGTAGTGAAAATGAGTTCTCTGTCTTGCGTGTGCCAGCAGGGCAAAGCGTGCAACTGTTGTTACAAGTTCAACTGCCTGAAAGCATCCCTAACGACTTACTACCAGACGGTGACAGCGCCTCGCTGTTTGTCAATCTTGTGGCAATCTGTGGGGACAACCCTCGCGTAAACGACGCTAACAACGTCTCCGAAATTACCGTTGGTGAGCTACTTGCTGAAGACCCTATCCTCACCAAGACGTCCTCACCTGCAAGCGGCACGCCGCTCGAACCGGGTACGCTTGTGACCTATACCTTGCAGCTCGAGGTTGGTAGTCGCGACCTCACAAACGTGATTTTGCAAGATACGCTCGACCCACTTTTAAGTGCGCCAGAAATCCTCGAGCTCCGTATTGATGGCGTTGTTGTAAATGACGCTGAGGTTAGCTTTGATGCAGCAACACGTGAAGTAACAGCTAGCCTCGAGCTGGCCCCAGCAGGTAGCACACTTGAGCTTGTTA
The DNA here is from genome assembly GCA_039034155.1 of Deinococcota bacterium. Classification (GTDB taxonomy): domain Bacteria; phylum Deinococcota; class Deinococci; order Deinococcales; family Trueperaceae; genus JBCCBI01. The sequence continues at coordinate 5,636 of JBCCBI010000022.1, forward strand.
TTGGCACGCGTATTCTTGCGGATGCCCCTGCTGGACTCAGCATTGACAACCGTGCCAACACCATTTGGGATAACGGCACAACCAACAGCAACACCACCGACCACGAAGTTTTACCTGTTTGTACTGTGCTGGTCGAAGCAGATGGCACACTCGATAGCCCTGCGTTTAGCGTGACGGCTCTCCCCGGTGATGAGATTGTTTTGCCATATACCATCACAAATTTAGGGAATGCAAGCTTCAGCTTTGATGTGAATGCACAAATGCTGGTGACAGCTAGCACGCTCGAGACCGCAGGTGTCGTCAGCCTTGTCATCATGGATGTTAATGGCAACGGTCAGCGCGATCCTGAAGATGCACCTGTGAGTAACCTTGAGCTAGCGCCCGGTACCAGCGCCAACATCTTGTTAGTTATTGCTTTGCCAGACGACCCAAGTTTAGCCGGCGACTTGTTTGTCAACCCGCTAGCAGCTTGCCCAGATGACGGCAACCAAGACGACGACAATGTCTCGCTGGTTAGCGTGCCTGAAGGCGGCATCACTGAGCCTGAAAAAACAGCTGTGCCAGAAGATGGCGAGACTGTCGTCGCTGGACAAACCATCACCTATACCATCCGCTTCAACAACCGTGGGCGTGAACTAGAAACAGTAACCTTACGGGATGTTCTTGATGCTCGCCTCGAGGCACCTTTACCTGTAAATGAGCGCGTGCGTGTGTTTGTGGACGATGAGCCTGTAAACGCACAAGTTGGCTTTGATGACATGAACCGCGAACTCAGCGTGCGGTTACGTGACCTTGCGCCCGGCGCGAGCGTGCGTGTTGAGGTTGATACTCGCGTCCAAACTGGGGCAGATACAACCCTAGGATCAATTGACAACGTTGCCTGTGTGACTGCAACTGGCCCGGCGGTACGCACAGATGAGGTTTGCAGTAATGAGGTGAGCCATCCGCTCGAGGTGCTCGAGCTACTCATTGTCAAAGAAGCTGACCGCAACACGGTGCAACTTGGCGACAAATTCCGCTACACCATCACGGTAACGAACCCGTCTAGCACGGTTACGCTTGATAGCCTCGAGCTACGTGACGTGCTTCCTGCTGGCTTACGGTACATCGCAGGTAGCAGCCTCATCACTTTGCCAGATGGTACGCAGGAAGCCACTGAACCTGATAACGAAGACCCACTTGTATGGATGCTCCCAGCGCTTGCACCACGTGCAGAAATCACTGTGCAGTTTGATGTACTAGTCCTTGCCAGTGCGCTTGCTGCGCTAGATGACAATCCTGTTGATACCAACGATGACGACAACGGTAACAGCAACGAGAATGGCGATGAAGGAAGACTTGTCAACATCGCCGAAGTGCGCGCCATTAGCCAAGGCGGTGAAGTCTTAGCTGTTCGCGAAGATGAAGCTGTGGTGGTGCTCGAGCAAGGCGTGTTTGCGGGCCGGCCAGTACTGCTTGGCACCGCCTATATTGACCGTGACGGTGACGGCAGCTTGAGTTCTGGCGACGAACCTGTTGAAGGCCTCAGAGTGTATTTGCCAGACGGTGCATCTACAGTGACAGATGCCTTTGGGCACTACACCTTCTTGGACATTGCTAGCGGCCTCACCAGCCTCAAAGTGGACCCAGAAACCTTACCTAATCGCCCGCTGCAAGAAACCATCAACCAAGAACGGCCCGGGCTGTGGCGGTTGCGCATGTTTGAAGGCACCATCACCCGGCAAGATATTCCCTTTGTGGCAGATGACAGCGGTGTGGACGTGACCGAAACCATTACGGTTACACGCGGTCCTGCCAGCCTCACCAAGACCGTAACTCGCCGTCCTAGCCGTGACGCATTAGGACAAATTATTGAAGATGAAACCGTTGTAACCGTGACGCTCGAGCTACGCAATAGCGGCGTGGATAGTTTGCCGGAGGTCGTCATTCACGACATACTCCCACTGGGCATTACCTTGACCCAAAACCCTGCGGGTAGACGCGATGCTGAGCTTGAAACGGGCACCGATACGCTCGTGTTTGAGCTAGACGTACTCGGCAGCACAGTTGCCACGTTTGAGTACGAATACATCGACCCTGAAGCCATTATTGACATTAGCGTGCCGATGCTCTTATGGAGGTTGCCATGACCTTCAAGAAGCGTGTTCAAACCATCTTGATGGTGCTAGTGTTGGTATCACTTACAACACTAGTTCAAGCTCAAGACAGCCGCCCAGTTCCTCTGCCCGAAGCCAGTTTCAGCGTGCCTAGCGCGCCTCAGTACAGTCTTACCCGCACGGTGACGCCGGGCTTACTTGTTCCCGGTCAAACCGCTGACGTTACGATTAACGTGCAGCACGAAGGAAGCGCAGACAGGTTTGTCCTGCAAGAGCAACTCCCGGTTGGGCTCAAGGTTGTCAGTGTAGATAACGGCGGCGACCACGAAGGCCGTACCGTTCGCTGGCGACCCAGCAGCGACTTAACCAGCAACCGCCAAACCAGCTACAGCTACCGCGTGCGCATGTTGTGCAGTGCGCCGCCACTGCTGGCGTGGCAGGGTGCGCTTGGTAGTCCTGTGGTGAGTGATGCCGTGCCACCTGCCCTTTTAGAACGCAGTGACCTAGATATTCGTTTGCTGACAGATAGTTTACGGGTGGACGAGTCAGGCGCACTGCAATTGCAAATAAGTAACCCAACCGATCAAGCTATAGAACTAAGCCTCGAGCTTGTTCCCGGTCCTATCAACAGTTACGTTTCTTTCGACGCAACAACTGTTAGTACCAGTTTGGGCGCGGGTGAAGAAACTGTGCTCGAGCTACCCGCAAGCGGGTTACGCATTGGCGCAAGTGACCTCACGCTGCAACCCAGCGTTGCTGGCACTGCCACCTGCCCAGTGACCTTACCTATTGTGGTGCAAGCGCCGCCTAGCCTACCCGAGGCCGTCGTGACTACGACGCTCGAGCTAGACATCAGCACAGTGGGTATCAGCAACTTAACGGGACTTGCCGTCGTTGTACCTCTTGCTGAAGGCGTTGAGGTTATGCCAGATAGCAGTGAGCGCATTGACGAAGCTAAGCGCGTGCATCCGCTTGCCGACCCACGCATCGATGCCCGCCGTCTTGATGAGGTCACAGCACGTAGTCGTATGACAGACACAGAAATGGACGATGTGGCAGATGATGCTATGTCAACCTCTGAAGCTTCTGATGAATCATCTGCTGATGAAACGATGTCCACTGATAACATCGCCGCCGATAACATGGCCGCTTCTGAGGATATTTCCGAAATGATCTCGCCGATCAACCCACTGGATGCTACCGATACGGATGTTGACAGTGCTGAAGATGATGTCATTATCTACCCCAAAGCAGCCGTGTTTGTCATTGATGAAGATTTAGGGACACGGCAAATCTTGCGCTTTACCGTGAGCCATCAAAGTGATTTTCGGATGGATCCAAGTTTAAGCAGTTTGGTAGGGCTAACCCCTGACCCATTTTTGATTGTCGGTCTCGACAACGCCGTGGAGCGTTACCTGCGAGCTGTACCAGACACACGCGTGCCAGACGTAGCGATTATCCGCGAAGGCGCTGTGATTGTCTCACCAGCTGAAGGCACGCTGCTGCGTTCAGGCAATACCACCACGGTGCGTATTGACGCCCCTTTAACCGATAACATCAAATTATTTGTTGAACCTCAAAACCTACCAGATGTTGCACCAGCAGATGCGCGCCGCCAAGTTGATGCTGCGCAAGTTGGTCAACAAGTGCGTGATAACGTCCTAGGACGACAAACGCTGGACTTTATTGGCGTGACCTTAGAACAAGGCGATAACCTCATCGTCCTAGAAAGTACCTCGTCAAGTGATGAGGTTTTGCGGGACGAACGCATCATTACGGTATCTGGCCCTGCTGCCAGCCTCAGTTTGCGGCCGCTCACCGAGCTACTTGCAGATTCAGCAGAGCCCTTGCGGTTTGCGTTAGACGTCCGCGACGCCCTCGGCAATATTCCCAACGACGGCATGGTGACGCTCGAGCTCATTGGTGCAAACCCCCTTACCCCAGACGCTGAACCACAACAGTTAGGCTACCAAGTGCGCCATAGTAACGGGCAAGCACTGTTTGAACTTGTGCCCGTTGCTGAACCGCGTGAAATTATTATTTTAGGCTCGTTTGATGCCACCGTCAGCGGGCAAGTTGAAACGGCTGTGTTAGAAGAAACCCTGGTTATTGACAGCAACGTGCGCAGTTGGATTGTGAATGGTATCGGCAGTGTTGGCGTGGCCATTGAAGACGACTTTGCTATAGACGCCGCTGCTAGCGTATTTGCACGCGGCAGACTATTTGACGACTACCTCATCACCTTTAGCGTGAACTACCCATTTGACGAACTGGGGCGTTTTGGCGACCCTTACGAAAGTTTTCCTGTACCCGGCTCGAGCGGCGAACTGAGCCAAGACGCACAAAGTCGCGACGGTGTATTTGTACGGCTCGAGCGCAACCTCAGCTTCGTGCAATACGGCGAGTTTGATACCGGCTTAGATAGCAGCTTAGTTGACTTATCGCGCAGCTATACTGGTTTTAGTGGTGAATACCGGCGCAGTCAGGGCGGGCTATTTATGCGCGGATTTGCGGCGTATGTGCCCGTTGGCGATGCTGTCAACGACCTAGACATCCCCGGCGACGGCACCACCTTTTACGAATTACCCGGCGCACCAATTGAAGAAGGCTCACTGGTTGCCGAGGTCATTAAGCGCAACGCCTTTGACCCCAACCTACCCGAAGACGAAGACGACAGGCTCATTCAAGACGGCGATCCTTTGGTGGGTCCACTTGTTGAACTGCGCGACTATACCCTAGACGAAACCCTCGGCTTTATACGTTTGTCGCGCCCACTTCCGCCAATTGACAGTGAAGGCAACCGTTATTTTTTGCGGGTCAGCTACCGCCGCGAGGCCAGCACCGACAGCCGTGACTGGCAAGTTGGTGGGGTGGTTGGCTACGAAGAACGTTTAAGTGAAACTGAGACTGCCACCGTATCTGTCAGTGGCTACCGTGAAAGTACTGATGCGCGCGAAGTCAACGTGGTAGCTGCACGCGGCGAACTTGATCTAGACGGGTTAGAAGCCGACCTTGAAATTGCTTACGGCACAGACAGTCGCGACGCAACCACCCAAGACGATTCTGCTGAGGTTGATGATGGCACTGTCTCAGATGGCGGCCTCGGTATTGCCACTGGCGTGCGCTACGAAACAGATGTAGTTGATGCCGAAGTGCGTTACCAATATTTAGATGAGTCATTCCGTTCTGCTGAGGTAGACCGCGCGAGCCGAACCGGGCACAGTTTAGACGCTGAGGTTGAGGTACTCCTCGCCCGCTATTTAGGTGTGGGGTTTGACGTCATGTGGAAAGACAGCCCCGCCAGCCGTCCTACGGTAGACGACACGCGCGACCGCGACTACGCAGCAGACGTGTACGTTATCTTTACCGAAGAGGGTGACTTTGGCATTGCCGATCAGCTCGAGGCAGAAGCGGGTATCGGCATTCGCAACGACGTGCCGCGCTTGCGTTTAGGTGTGAGTTTCACCAACTTAGTTGGCATCGACGGCATTCGGGCTGACCTGCGCCACCTACAAAGTTTAGGTGATGAACCCAGCGTCAGCGAGTTAACCCTCAGCCACGAAATTTTTGAGAACTTGTCGTTGGAAGTAACTGACAGGCTCGAGTGGGGCGTGAATAACGCCTTGCTTGTTGGACTTGTCTCCCGTTTTGACAACGGCGACCTGTTTGGTTCTGCTGCCAACTTTGGCAGCACCCAACTGCGCGCCCAGTACGAACTCACCCAAGGGCTCAGTAACACAGGTGGCAGCGTGCGTTTGGGTGCCAGTACGAGTTATGCACTCAACAATGAACTTAGTTTTGAAGGCTCGTTTGACCAAATCCTCGATTTAGACGATGACGACGGCACAGATGGTCTAACTGGCAACACCGGTGATGCCACCATTTTAGCCGCTGCCGTCCGCTATGACACGCCTGATTTTGACGGGCAACTCCGCTACGAAGTACGCTTTGATGACCGTGGCACCAAACATGTAGGTAACTTGGGGACCAACATGGCACTCAGTAACCGCTTGTTTGTGAGCTTAACAGCCGACCTTGTGTTAGACGACACCCGCGACGCTAACTTAGGGTCAGACATGGGCTTGCGGGCGAGTGCAGCGGCTGCTTACCGTGGTGAGGTTATTAATTTACTTACCAACAACACCCTCGACACAGGCTTGTTTGATGAAGCTGGTGGGACGGTGCTCGAGGGCGACTGGCGAGTGGACCTACCCATTCACGAACTCCTTGACCTAGACCCGCACATCACCTTGCGAGCTGGCTACGCCTACCGCTACCGCGACTCTGGTGCAAATGATAATACCGACCTGGACGACAGCGGTTTCCGCGACATGATCTCCGTGGGTGCCAGCGTGGAACCGTGGCAAGGTGGTGCACTCACTGGCTACGCCCGCCTCTACAACAACTGGACTGACGACGAAACTGCGTGGGGCTTTACGCTTGAAGCCTCTCAACGCATTGCCTGCGGGAGTTACGGCGTCGTGGGCTACAGCTTTGACGACATCCCCGACCCGGTTTTTTCCCAAGACGGCCTGCAAGTTCGCTTAGATGTTGTTGCCGACGAGCAGTGGCGTTGCGGCGGCGGCGATATTTCTGGATATGTTTTTGTTGATGAAAATGCAGATGGTCTTTCAGAAAGTGATTTAACTCACGATTCTGAGGTAGACTCAGCTATGAAAGAACCTGGCCTAACTGGCATTGTCATTCGCTTGTACGACACGGCTGGCAGGCTTGTTGCCAGCACCGAAAGTGATGCAGGCGGTAAGTATGTATTTGAGGATGTAGACGTTGACCGCGACTACTTGGTGACAGCAGTTTTGCCTCGAGGCTATAGCTTCAGCCCACGTGTCATAAACACATTAACCTCAATAAATTCAGTTGATGATGTCAATGATATAGATGACGATGATTTACGCGCAATCGACAGCGACATCAACCCAGATACAGGCAGCACCGACCCCTTTCGTGTTGGCCGTTTCCGCGACACTCGCCATCTAGACGTTGGGCTCATTCCTGACGGTAGGGCTGCTTCGGAGGCACAGCCATGAGTCAGCGCATTGCACTACGAAGAACTGCATCACAAAGAACTGCATCACAAAGACTAGTGCAAACATCACACCAAGCAAGACTAGTACGAGCTTTACAGGCTCGTACTAGCAACAGGTTGTTAAGGTTGATTCAGCTAAAGGAATGCTGGCAACATTTGTGGGGGCAATATCATCCTGCAATTGTTACCTTGATTTTTATAAGTATCTTAGGCGTGTTCACCACAGCGCTTGCTCAAGCTAACCTAACAGCAACAACCACCTTTAACGCTGCAGATGGCGTCCGCGATTATATGGATATTGGTGGCACGTGGGACGGCAGCCAAGATATCTCTCCCGGACCTAACAACCCCAACCCACCGGGCACACCCGGTGGCGACACCTTTAGTTTTGACCTGGAAAATGATGGCAATGCACCAGCAGATGATCTTGCTGTTACCGTTGAATTACCTGCTGGGTTTAATTACGTTGCAGGTACAGCCAACGTGGTTGTTAGCGGCTGCGCAGATCCAGCTCCTACGCTAGCGCCAAACCAAGCAGGAACCACTCTTACATTGGTGACTTCCCCTGGCTACAGCTTGCCCGCTGGTTGTACGCTCGAGTTTAGCTATGACCTCGTGACAGACATTAACGTAGTGGGTGGTACCTACCAAGTTGAACCTAGTTGGACCTATACAGGTGATAGTGGCAGTACTCAGCAAAACATTGTTGTTCGCCCAGGTGACTTCCTCATTACAAAAACAGCAATTACATCCTCAGCAGGTGCAGGTGACAGTGTTGATTTTGAAATTGATATCGTCAATAGTGGCTCAGGTGGTATTTTCGACGCAGATATTCGTGACAGCCTTGGTGACGGCTTAGGTAGCATCGTCTTTAACCCACCCGTCACCCCACCAGGCAGTACACCAACCCTAGGTGCGGGTGAAGATGCGGGTCATGTGTTTGAGTACATTGAGACAGGGCAAACTCTTACTATTCCTGTGTCGGGCACGGTAGTAGGTTGTGTCAATTTAGATAACACCGCTAGCATTCGTGACCGACTTTTTTCCTCTACTGGGGACACCCTCGAGTCCTTTGATTCGGTCATCTTTGAGCTGGAAAATCCTGAGCTTGACTTTAACCCGGGCAACTTTACGCTGGACAACACTACCCCGCAACTAGTCAGCATTCCAGTTAACAATACAGGTGCTGGACCTGCGTTTAACACAGAAATCAACAGTAATTTGAACACTATCCCTGGGCTTACTGTCACATCTACCAGTGGCGACTGGGCGTATGATCCAGGTACAGGGACGTTTAGCTATACAGGTGGATCACCAGTAGGCACGTTGGATGCAGGTGTGAATTCTACTCTCGAGTTCACCGCCCAAGTCATAGGCTGCCCACCTACCCAAACAGGTAGTACCATTATCTGGGAACCTGCTTACGACAACATTTGCACTGCGCCAGATTACAATCCACCAGCGACGTTGCAAGGGTTCACCCCACCACTAGGTATTTCATCATTTTCAGTTACAAACATTCCTGGAATCAGTGTTAACAAGAGTGCTTCTGCTGAGCGCATTACAGCAGGGGGAAGTGGTAGTTATACGATTGCCGTTAACGGGTCGAACGTTGCCAGCCTAGAAGATAACGTTGGCGGTCCAGATTTCACGCTGACCGATACCCTGCCTGCTACTGGTCTTAATAATATTGTGATCAACACCCTACCCGCAGGCGTTAGCGTCAATGTGAACGGTAGTCCTTACACAGCAGGCGATGCTATCCCAGCAGGGGCTACACTGACTGTAGAAGGAGAAAACGCTGACCTTGGCTTTAGTTTAGACATTGATTTTGACGTTGATGATAATGTTTGTGCCGCCACAGGTGAGTTTTTTGATAACACGGCCAACTTGCAGCACAATCAATGTACGCTTAATAGCTCATCTACAGCATCTTTCATTATTAATGATAGCCCAGGTGGTACAACTGCAACCCAAGAGCTCAATATTGTCAATAACGCCAATGCCCCTTTTGAAACGGGCTTGAACGACACCGATGGCATTGCCAACAATGAAATTGGTGAAGCAGAAGCCATTCGCTTTGAAGCACTCTACACCTTTAGCGGTCCAGGAACTTGGGCTGGTAGTGTTTTTGAAACGCGCTTCGATGCTACTACTGAGGAGTATTTAGACGGTAGCTTAGTGGTAAATGTCAATGGTAATCCAGTAGCTGTGCCGCCAGCTAGTATTACCTCAACTACACCATTACGCCTCGAGCTGGACTTTATTGCAGCGGCTATTGGCGATACTAATTTAGATGGTAATGTACTAGATATTCTTTATAGTGTCACTATTACTGATGCTGCCCTAGGTGGGGCTCCCCTAAATGCAAGTGCCAACTACCTCGAGCGGGTTGACATCACCCTAAACGGCGGACCTGCCGGTTGCACAGGCGCGCGCTACACCCAAGCCGTTCAGGTACCTCTTGTACGCGCTAACCCCAGCATTCAACTCTCTGGTATCCCCGGCATTTTAGATGTCTGCCAAGAGATTCCTGTCACAGCGACTATTACCCCCCCTCAACCTACAGGCGCTGCTCCCCCTAGCGGCACAAGAGCAGACAACTTTTTTGTCGACATTGACCTAGCTAACTACGAGTTTATTGGTGACCCCACAACGGACGTAACTATTGGCGGACACTTATCTGGTGATGCTGGCTTAACCACCTCAGCAGGTGGGTCTGGCTTAATTATTGATGCCACCGATAACTTCTCTTACGAAAATGGCGATGGCAACAGCACCGCGACTTTTAATGTGCGTTATGTTCCAAATGCTGGTGGATTCCCCAACACGCTAACGGGTACCTTGGAATACGACGATTGGCAGACTCAATCTGTGCTGTCTGGCACACGAGAGTTTTCTAGTAGTGCCAGTGCTGGTGCGTTTATTGTTCGCGAAGGCAACCTTGACATCACCGTAAGCCCACAGATTATTCCCATTGTAAGTCGTAATGTTACATGGAACGTTACTGTTACCAATGTTGGTACGGGTACTGCCTACGGTGTAGTTATGCGCGACCTTATTCCAGACGGACTTACTGTTGACCCTGCAACATCGTCCCCTCCGCCTGACCGCACCACAATTACACTCCCAGACCCAGAACCCAGAGAACCCGAGTGGGACATTGCCCCCATCCCACCAGGTCAGTCGGTTACGATTACCGTTGGGGCGTTCGTTAACGAAACAAACTGCGATCTCAACGTGCCTCCCCATGACATTATTGCGGATTGGGGATGTGGGGGGATCACCAATCAAACCTTGACTACAGTTGGTCCACGGTTCGATCAACCCGCTGCTGATCTTGAAATTATCCATGACACAACCGAAACCCAATGCACACTTTGTGGCGAGGGAACTATCGTTCTAGAAGTCCGTAATACAGGTGGCACAAATCTTTATGACGTGATCGTGAGTGAAGATTTAGGCGGTTCTGGGCTTACTTACATACTAGGCACAACAGAGATCAGTGTTGAAGGTGCACCTTATGTTGCCGCGGGTGATCCTACCGTTACAGGCGGCGGCAATATCCTTACATGGACAGACGCTGAGATCGCTGAACTAGCTGAGCTAGATACTATTTTAGGCAGTACCGCAGATGCCATTCCTCAAGAAATTTTTATCCGCTTTGACGTGCGATCCCCTGGTGAAACACTTAACCGAGCCGCCACCTTTGAAGCCACCGCTGACTATGAGATTGCCTGCGGGCTGCCAGGTAGTGAAGTATCACCTGGTGTACCTCTTACAGATGTACTTGACCAGCCAGATATTGTCGTGCGCAAAACAGGGCGCAATGTGACCGCTGGCCAAGTTGGCTTTACCGAAGATGTTTTTGCAGGCGCTGGCGATACTGTTGTTTGGGAAATAGAAATAGAAAACCGCGGTAACGTAGATGCTGAAGACTTTTTCCTACGTGACTTTTTATCTGGCACCAGTAACTTCGACATTACCGATGTAGACGATGACCCAGCTTTTGGATCACCTTTAACACCGGACGTAACTGCAACCGCCGGGCGCGACCAAACCTATTTCTTACCAGACGTACCAGCTAATAGTACCGTCACCTACTTTGTGCGCGGTACAGTTAACGCTGTTTGTAATACCACTACGAATACCGCTGAAGTTGAGTGGGGCTGTGATGGTGAAGGAGCTAGGGGTGGTCTAAGCGATCCCACAGACAACAACGACACAGGCAGGCTCATTACTGAACCCAGTTTTGTGAATGGTGGTAATGTCAGCATTACTCAAACCTTGGTGAGCCCTTCAGGTGGTCCTATAGATACCAACGGCATTGTGACCATTGTGGTTGAAAATAATGGTGGTACCGCCCAGAATCTTGATCTTACTAACACGTTACCAACGGGCTACGTCTACGACTCAACGTTCACACCAACAATCACAAGTAGTGGCACCTATACAGGACAAATTGACCAAGTTACGGTTAACGCAGCTACTCCGACTGAACCTGTGTTTGATCTCACTAGTTCAACAGCAGTAAATTCACTTTTGCGCTTTGACGAAACTGCAACTTTAACCTTTAGAATTGTTCAAAACGCCAACTTTGACACCACCCAAGACCCAACCGTGCGTGAAGAAACAGATCCTAGCGGTAACAACCTTGACCCGGCGGCTATTGTTGATAGCACAAATCAAGTCCGCCTAGATTTTACAAATACCTGTGGTGATGCTGGTAACTTTACAGCAGATGTAGCTGTTACACCCGCAACACCAGATTTAGATGTAGATATTGACGGTAACCTCACACGTATTTTAAGTGGTGTAGGCGACACGGAAACCTTTACTATTCGCGTGAATAACCGAGGAGACGGGGAGGCTCGTAATGGCACCCTCAACCTCACCTTTGGGGATGGCTGGCAAGACATTACCGTGGGTGATCTAACTACAGCAGGCTGCGTTAGTGCCACCGTAACCCCCGGTGCTAGCGCAGGCGACCCCACCACAGCTACATGTGAACTGCCTGATTTGGGTGGGACAAGTAACACCACCTTCCCACTAACGCTCACTGTTGCCAACACCGACCACCCGCTTACGTTTAGCGCTCAAGTTGAAGGTGACATAGAACAAGACGATGGCACAGATACTACAAACAACTACAGCTTAGACATCATTGTCACAAGCGTCGTTGGCTTTGACCTTTCTAAAACACTGCAAAGCTGTACCGAGGTAGATAGCACCAACCCCACTGTGTTTGTAGGTGAAGACTGTATCTACCGCATCAGCGCAAGTTGGTTTGGTGGCGGCGGTCAAACCTTTAGCAACATTCAAGTGACAGACGTGCTACCTGCTGGGTTAGGCTACATTGCCCACACTGTTGACCCCAACGGTACAAACACAACTGCTGTTGATACAGAAACAATTCCAGCCGTAGGTACAGATGACACCACACTAGTTTGGAATTTAACTGACTTTGATACCAGTGCAACTCCCTTACAAACCTTCGAGGTAGATGTCATCACGCGGGTGCTCAACGATGCACTCAATAGTGATGGTGCACCTGTAGACAATGATAGCGACCTTACCAATGTTACAAACGGCAGCTTTACTTTTGACGGTAATACGTTTGATGACACAACAGACGGCTTTCCAGTAATTGATGACCGTCGTGAAACGGTAACTGTAAGTACACCTGACCTCACCTTGACTAAGCAGGTCCGCAATGTTACAAATGGCGGCACCTTTGGCGACGATAGCGATGGCGACTCCGTTGGGGATGACAATGCTGCTGGTGAAGCTGGTGATGTGTTCGAGTATCGCATTGTGATTAGCAATGCGGCTGGGCGTGCACCTGCCTATGATCTCGAGCTTGTTGATACCTTGCCACCCAATACCAAACTTGCTATTCAAGCTTTTGTGAGCGACGGCATTGATAATGATGGCGAGGGTGGTAGTGACGAAGCAGCTGAAGGTAACGTAGCTGGACAAATCATTACCTTTAACAACACCACTACAGCTAGCGCCTTGTTTGATGAACTTCCTGCTGGCAGTACCATTACCCTGCTCTACCGCGTCACAGCGCAGATTGGTGTTAATCCCAGTGAGGTACTTACCAATGACGCTGACCTGACCTATGACACCCTTCCCGGAGATAGTGGCAGCCAAACCGCTGGTCAAGAAGGTACGTCTGGCACAGCAACCGGCGCACGTGAATACACCCTGACCGATACAGCAGACATTGTTGTTGATGTGATTACCACCGAAGCCAAAGAAATTATTGGTCAAGAAATCAACATTGACGGCTTTGACTTCTCAGCTAACGCTATTGACGGGAGTACCGTCCCCAACGCCAATGTCGTTATAGGCGAGCAAATTCAGTACCGCCTTACCGTGCAAGTGCCCTTTAGCACCATTAACAACTTTAGGATTACTGACCAGCTACCTGCTGGCATGTCGCTTGTTTCATTCGATGGCTTTTCTGATCCAAGTGGTGTCTGTGACAATAATCCACCCATAACCACACCCGCAGTTCCTACGTCGACAACAGGGGGCGTAAATATTCTTTGGGAATTTGGTGACTGTCGGGTTGATCCTGGTGATAGCAACGTTTTAACCGTGACCTACACCGCGCAAGTTCTAAACGTTGCAACCAATGTAGAAGCTGCCAACCTAACGAACAATGCAGGGTACGCAAGCGACAGCGATACCAACACCTTTGACCCCATCACTGTGGTTGTGCGTGAACCTGATCTCGAGATCACCAAGACCCTTAGTCCAAACAATAATGTTGATGCAGGCGATACCGTCACCGTCACCCTAGAAGTCGCTAACACCGGCAACGCACCAGCGTATAACGTGGTCGTGACTGACCTGCTTAATGATAACCAAGTTGATGACCCTGGTGATGGCAATGTTGACGTCAGCGATGCCACTATCTTTGACTGTACATTGGGCGCAACTGACACCACTGCTGTTAATCCCGGTATATTCACATTTGACAATGGCGATGGTGACGGCGACAGCACAGATGAAACCAACGATTGCTTGGTACGTTATGAAGGATTTGACCTAGCTGCAGGCGTAACTGCCACATTTACCTTTGAAGTAACAATCAGTGGTGAAATCATTCTTAACGGTGATGGTAGTGCTGGTATACGCGATTATGACAATACTGCCAATGTCACAGCAACCTCACTGCCCACAGGCGCACTCGGTGACGGCGATGACGACTTCGAGCGTGATGGTAGCAACGGACAAAGCGATGACACGTTTGATGATGCATTTAATGCGACAAGTACAGATACACTGGTTAGCACACGCGTGCCGAATCCGGGCAAGATATTTATAGACAGTACAGATGCATTTACTGAGCTAAATCCTAACAATGGTGACGTGACCATCGGTGAAGTGATCACCGTCGAATTAACCTTTACAATTCCTGAAGGCACACTCAATGACGTGCGTCTTGAAGACCGCATCCGCTTGCGTGATGGTGGCAGTAACTTTGGTCCAGCTGACGTCACATTCTTGGCAGCCGAGTTACAACGCAGCAGTAACACCTTGAATAGTAGTAATGACCCGGGTAGCATCAATGGGGTCATAGGTACGTTTGTAGATGTTAGTGGCGACATCGTTGAAAACAATGGCGGCGGCGGTGCTAATCAATTTAGAAGGTTGCGCCTTAATCTAGGCACTGTTGTCAACAGTGATACTAACAACGGGGTTGCTGAAATCTACACGTTACGCCTTACCTACCGCTTTGACAACAACGTTGAACACCAAGCAGAGCGTGACTTGCGCAACCAACCACGCTTTGAAAGTCGTGATGCTGACGGTAACTTCCGTGGTAGGACTGGACCGAGTCGAGACCTAGACATTTTAGAACCCGACCTCAGCGTAGACAAAGCCGTACGCAATGTCACTCGAGGTGACCCCGGTGATTTTTCAACAATCACCGCACCTGCCATTGGCGAAGTATTGGAATACCGCGTGGTCATCACCAACAACAACACAGATGCATCTGTTGCGTATGACATAGGTATTATTGACACCCTACCCGAAGGCCTTGCCTATGTTGACGGCAGTACCGTCACAGTAGACGGCAACCCTAACAACGGCACCACATTCCCAGCAGTTGTGTTCGGTAATCCTAGTGCCACCGGCAATGGCAGCGCGGGCAGTGCGCAAGTGCTTACTTGGGGACGTGAACGTATTCCATCACAAAAAATTGATTTAGCACCAGGTGCAGAGTTGTCACTCACCTATCAAGTTGTGGTGCTAGCCAATGCCGACCTAAGTAATCCTATCGAAAACCTTGTCACGGTTGACTACACCTCGCTAGATGGCACAGATGATGGCTTACCCGGTTTTGACGAACGCACAGGCGACGATGGCGCAAGTGATCCACCAGATCCGGTAAATCCGCTCAATAACTACGAAACCAGTGCGAGTGCCAGCACAGCTATTGAAAATTCAATCATCGGTCTCAGCAAGCGTCTTACCACCTTAGGTAATAATTTAGACGGCACTTACGACGCTGGTTTTAGTTTTACCGTTACCAACTTAGGCAATACAGACCTAGATAATGTACAGGTTATTGACGACCTCACCGCCACGTTCCCAGCGCCTGCAACCATTATTAATGTGGGACCAGTGAACGTAAGTGGTGATCTAACCGCAGCCAACGCCAATTTTGATGGTGACGGTGATACTGACTTGCTTAGTGGTACAGAGTCACTCGCGCCAACCGAAAGTGCCACCATAAGCTTTTTGGTCACATTTAATCCCAATCAGTCGGCAGCGTCGTACACCAACACTGCCACAGTCATATCTGACGACCCAGATGGTGACCCTGTTACCGACATCTCCCAAAATGGTGATGATGACGACCCAGATGGCGACGGTGATCCAACCAACAACAGCGACCCCACGCCACTTGCGCTTAGTGAAGCGCCAGCTATTGGCTTAGCTAAAGTGCTCAACGGCATCATCGACAATGGCAATGGCACGTTTACCTTGTCGCTAACCTTCCGCGTGGCTAACGTAGGGGACGTTGACTTGAACAACGTGCAAGTAATCGATGACTTAACAGCAACCTTCCCAACGCCTGCCACCTATACAGTTGTCACAGTGACTAGCCCAGCGCTAACAGATGGCGGCAATCCCGGCCTCACAGCTAACCCTGCGTTTGATGGAGATGCAACTCAAACCCTGCTTGATGGTATAGATAGCTTGGCAGTAGGTGATGAAAGCACCATCGGCTTGGTTATTTTGCTCACCCCCAACCAAGGCAGCGCTAATTACGACAATAGCGCCACAGCTAGTGGTGAATCTGGCACAGGTACTGTCGTTGAAGATGTCTCGCAAGATGGCACAGATATTGACCCAGACGGTGACGGTGATCCTGGTAACAACGGCGATCCTACGCCCATTGTGGTAGCGCGCACGCCTATTGTCGGCATCGCCAAGCGCGTGCTCACAATTATTCCAGATACGCCTGCAGCAGGCACCTATCGCGTGACCTATGAAATTAAGGTCGAGAATTTAGGCAATGTGCCTTTGGTAGATGTCAATGTGCAGGATGACTTGGCAGCAACCTTTGCAACCCTTGGCGGTAGTTTTAGCAATGTGAGTGCGTCTGTGAGCAGCGGTACGCTTACTATTAATAGCGGCTACGATGGTGTGACGGACATACTACTTACCGATCCACCCAACAGCACGTTGGGTGTGGGCGCAGAGTCTCTTATTGAACTTGTAGTGGATGTTACGCCACTAGTGAGTGACTTTAATGCCCTCGGTGCCGCTGGACCTTACGATAACCAAGCTAGCGTGACAGCCACTAACCCAAGTAGGGACGTTACCACTACAGACCTCTCAGACGATGGTCAAAACACGGACTTCGACGCTGACAACAATCCCAATGAGCCCGGCGAAAACGACCCAACACCATTAACGCTTACCCGCATTGGCACGTCTGAAATGGACTTGCAAAAATACCAATTGCCCCCTTGTGACGACACCAACAGCGACAACGACCCTGACTGCGCTGACACACCAGGCTTTTCTAACGGTGGTGATAGCACGCAACTTACCTACGACATTGAGCCAGGGCAATACGTTGTGTACACCATTGAAGGACGTGTCCAAACAGACTTTGTACAAAATGTAGTGATTACAGACGAAGTGCCTGAAGGTCTGGTGTTTGTCAACAGCCCAACCTACAACACTACTGCAGATGCGGCACTAGGTCGAAGTGACTTACAGTGTTCTACAGATGGCATCAC
>JBCCBI010000023.1:0-22765 GCA_039034155.1 Deinococcota bacterium
CAACCGTCTCAATCTAAAAGTAATAGTGCACTAGAAGATGCTGAAATGCGTTTTGCTAAAGGTGAGATTAGCCGCGAAGAATTTGACGAGATTCGTAAAAACGCGTAACTTCTTCCAACATTTAACCCCGTGCTCAATCAAGGATAATTGAGCACGGGGTTTTTAATGTACAGATGCGTTGGACCAAGGCAAATTTCTCCTTATTTGGACTGTATCAAGTCGAACTAAGGCTCGTCCTGTACTTTGTGATAGCTGGAAACTCATGCTTAAAAAAAGCTGAATGAAATGTCATGTAAGGTTCAAAAAACCGCTCGTAGAGGGCTTTGGTGTTGTCATTACCATGAAGCACCATAATGCCTGCTGAACTAGCCCCACGCGTTTTAGCTTCTTGCAACGCTGCCTGAATAAGCGTTTTTCCTAGGCCCTGCCCTCGAAATTCAGGCAGCACAGCAACCGTTTCAATAATGGCATCTACTTGGGGTTTCAAAAAGGCTGTTAGGTCATCCTCCGGAAACCCTTGATACGGATACGCAGTTTCAAATGCGTGCATTACTTCTTGTGACCAGCCAAGGTGTTGAGCAATGTCAGGCAACTTGTCCAAGCGAAGCGGATGTGCGTCGTCAGCTCTACCTGTAGGGGTGTAAACGGCGCAGCCAGCGACGATATTGTCAGCTTGCTCGAGCAAGATAAAGTCACTAATACTACCCCAGTTGGACGCACCTAGCCTAAACATAGTTTCCAGAAACTCTAAAACAGGTGTACCCGTGGGCACTAGTAGGTCTTCCCAAAAACAATGGTTCAGTGGCGGTAACGACGCCTCATAGTCAATTTGCGCTAGTACAGGAATATCTTGGGGTGTTGCTTTACGAACAGTTACCTGAGGTGCAACAGCGGTCATAAATTATCACTCCTTTTATACGATTTTACCTACGCCTCGTATGTAAGATTAAGTTTACTTCACCTACGCCTCGTATGTCTGTAGCATACGCGACGTATGTTAAACTTATTTGTGATGACGAAATCCAAGAAAACTCGAGCCGCGTCCAAAGCAGAAACGTCTGCTCAACTTATTAAGACAGCTCGGAAACACTTTTTTGAACATGGCTACGCAGGCACCTCAATGGACGCCCTAGCTGAAGAAGCCGGCCTCACACGGGGTGCGATCTACCATAATTTTGGAGGTAAAGAGGGGTTATTTGAAGCTGTTATTAAGCAAATTGACGATGAAATGAGCGAAAAATTACTAACCACTGAGGTTGGTAACACAATGCTATTAGAGACACTTATAACAGCATCTTGTTTATACCTAGACCTTACGTTAGACCCAGAAGTCCAAAAGCTCGTCTTTCAAGACGCACCTGCTGTACTCGGGCAACGGTTCCGTGATATGGATGAGGGGACTATTGCCCAAATTGCAGACGCGCTCAGGGAGCTTATTTCCCAGGGTACGTTGGTACCAGCAGATGCAGAAAGTCTCGCAGTCATGCTCAACGGTGCCATAACTGATCTAGCTTTGTGGATTGCGCGGCAAACCAATAAGCAAGCCGCGCTGCAAACAGCTAAAACAAGTTTAGAGACGCTTATTTTGGGACTCTCTAAAACTTGATGCGTTAATCGCTACCAACTGGGACGGTCTCGAGCTGTGGCTTACCTTGAGCTCGAGGTTGCGTTACTGGCTCACTCTTATCTTGAGGTTGTGTCTGCTGACGACCTTTTTCATGACGCCGTTCAAAACGGTAAAACGCTGCGGGCACAATAAACAGCGTCAGTAAGGTCGAACTCATCACGCCAGAAAAAATCACCAAGCCTAAAGGGCGTCTAAACTCGCTGCCCTCACCAAACCCAAGGAGCATCGGCACGGTGATGATGATGACAGTTCCCGCCGTCATGAAAATGGGCCGCAAACGGCTGCGCCCAGCTTCAACCAGTGCGTCGCGTAGTGGTATACCCTCAGCGCGCTTAGCAACAGCAACATCTAATAGCAAAATGGCGTTTTTAGTGACCAGCCCCGTTAGCAGCACAATCCCCAACACACTAATAACATCAAACGAGGTACCTGTGAAGTAGAACGTCCAAAAGGCACCAACAAGCGCCAGTGGCACGGTGAGTAGCAAATAAAGCGGGTACACAAAGGTATTAAACTGGCTGGCAATCACTAAATAATTGAGCAGCACTGCAAGACCAAGGGCGATGGGGCCGTAGCGCAAGAGGTCATCTAGGTCATCTGAACTGCCCCGCGTATTTTGACTCACAGTAAGGTCGCGGTCAAGCAGGCCAGCCTCTTGTAAACCAGTTTCGATATCTGTGCTAATGCGCTGCAACCCCGGGTTGTCTTGGGTGAGTGTTGCTGAATAGCTGATGGAATAGGCCTGATCGCTGCGGGCGAGTGTGGTGGGCGCTTGTTGCAAGACAAATTCACCAACGCTGCGAAGCGGCAAACTGCGCTGTAAACCGGGCGCAAAAATAGACAAACTCAGCAGGGCTTCTTCGTCTGGAATGTGGCGTGGGTCAACACGCACCATAATGGGCACTTCATCACCAGAACCGCGCATAATGGCCGCTTGCCGCCCCACGTTATAAGAGCGAATGGTTTGATAGACAGCATCTGGCGTGAGTCCGGTAAAGGCAAGTTGATCTGGGTTAAGGGTAAATACGCGCTCAAAGGAGCCATCCCCCAAACCGGATTCAGCACCAAACAAGTTGGGGTGTTGCTCGAGCACCTCAACAATAGCGTCATTACGTTCTTGGAGCGTGGTCAGTGAGTCTGCCACAAGGGTCACTTCATAGCGGCTCGAGCCACTGCGTGCACCTCGACCACCAACCCGCACACCCACTTCAGGTTGATCTACCAAGGCGTTTTGAACAACTTCGAGCAAGCGCTCGTTCATTTCAAGCGTGGTCACCTCACGCTCACCAGCAGGTACTAAGTCTACTGACAAACTCGCACTACCACCACGCACATTGGTGAGCATAGTATCAATTTCGGGAATGCCCTCGAGGCTGTTTTCAACCCGCATGGCAGCAGCATTTGTACTGTCTAGGTCACTACCCACCGGCATGGTTAAGCGCACGCTCACTTGACCGTCATCCACAGCGGGTTCAAACACCAAGCCCACCCTTGGCACCACGTAAATAAGTGACAAAAACAAGCCAAAGGCAATCACCAAAAGAACCGTTGCGTGATTCAGTGCAGCTTTAAGACTACGTGCATAGAGCTGTCGCAAACGGTCAATAAACCAGTTCCCAGCGTCGTACAACCCTAGTAAGATGGCACCAATCACGCTGAAGACAAGTCGTAAAACGTAACGCAAAATGGCCATTACAAAAGGTAGAACAACTAAGCCACCTGCCAACATTGCGATGTTGACAATACCCATGTCCAATTGGGTACGCAAACCCGCATAAGCACCCAAACCAAGGACAACGATAATGGCATAGGTCCAAATACGTCGGTACAGACTCAGACCCCAACGTATGTCTCGAGGCAGGCTTGTTGTCGCCTTACGTGCATCCTGCCAACTCGCTGGTAAGGGATTAGGCAGGTAAGCAAGGCGTACCGTCAAGAAAAAGGATGCTTCAAGATAAGAAAAGAAAATAATTGTTGCAATAGTCAAACCAAACTGGGCAAAGAGCTGTCCCACAACACCCGGAAGAAATGAAATGGGCAAAAATACTGCTAAGAGCGACAAAGTTGAAGCAAGTACAGCCGTACTTACCTCAGCAGCACCTTTAAACACGGCTTCTCTGGCGCTGTAACCCCGTTCGCGGTAAAGGTCAATGTTTTCAGCAATAACAATTGAATCATCTACCACCAAACCTACTGCCACCGTAATTGCCAAAAGCGTCATTACGTTAAAGGTATAACCAGCTAAGACAAACAAGATAAACGTGGCAGTAATAGAGATAGGAATAGCCAACACAACTGAGGCAACCGTACCGAGCTTACCGATAAACAACAGCACCACAAACGCTACCGCTACAATAGACACTAGCGACTCACGCCACGTATCAGCAACCACCATCGACACAAACTCGGTATCATCACCCGAGATTTCAACGTGGTAGCCTTCGGGAAAGTCAAAATCCGCAAGCATTTGACGCACGCCGTCAGCTGCTGCCACTGAATTACTGCCCGCTATCTTACGAATATCAATCAGGGTGACAGGTTCACCATCTAAACGCACATAGCCGCTTTGTTCTGCTAGCGTGTCGCGCACCACGGCAACGTCACTCACTTTGAGTTGCCGTGTAGGGTCAATTAAAACTTGTTCAATGTCACCAATGCTGCGCAGTTCACTGCGGCCAGTCAGCAAGGTGCGTTCACCATAAGCATCTAGCGCGCCCATACCAACACTCGAGGAATAACCAGAAATACTGGAGGCTAATTGCCCCGTACTGACCCCGTAACTCTCTAACAAGTTAGGGTCAGCAAGCACCTGCACTTCACGGTTGACTGTATTATCAATACTTGCGTCTGCTATACCCTCTATTTTCAAAATTTCAGGAATGAGGTCATCATCAATGAACTCCTGAACTACTTGTAACGATTCACCCGGTGCAGAAACAGCTAAACTTAAAATAGGTTCTTCGGACAAGTCGTACTTAAGCACTGTAGGTGTTGACACATCTTCAGGTAGCGCAGCGCCCAAGCTACTAACGCGCTGGTTAACATCGATAGCAGCTTGATCTACGTTAACACTATTTTGAAACTCTGCTAGGACAAAACTATTACCTTCACTGCTCCACGAACGCACATTGCGAATGCCCGGCATGGTTGCTATTGCACCTTCAATAGGCTCACTCACTTGTTCAGCAACCTCTTCAGCAGCAGCGCCACTATAATTAACGTCTATACCCACAATTGGAAATGTGAGTTCCGGCAAAAAGTTAATGCCAATACTGCTATAACTTATTAACCCAAACAAAATTAGCGCTGCAAACAAACTAATTGACATCACGAAGCGTTTAACAAAAAATTGAATCAAAAACCCCATGCGAACTCCCTCAGCAGTGATTATGTACTCGTGGCTATGTGGCCGTTACCTTTTAAATATCGAATACGTTGAGATGTTATCTGTCCCCAAAATCGCGTATAGTCAAAACTGCTTTTTTGTAAAATCAAGTCATTTGGTGCTTTGTCGAATGGTGCTTTGTCGAAAGCATTTTCGTTGACTCTTGTAAGCTTATGATGGGTGCGGGTGAATGTGCATCACCCCTAGAGCTCACCCTTTTGTGTGAGTGTAGTTTTGGCTACACATATTCCCTTAACTATCCTAGCGCAAACACAAGTCCTCTAGCTAAGTCATGACGTACGGAGGTTAACCGAACCTGAAGACGGTCATGGCTAGGTCTTAAACGGGTCTAAAGTCGTGTGCATTTAGATGAGGCTGTGCTTTAATCTCTTTCAAACAACGATTCACAACGCCTTCATGTTGTCCAGCTTGTCTTGCTTGGGTACGCCTATCCCCTTACGATGAATTCATGAAGACAGCTCAGCATCCGCTTAAATGAACCCTACGTACTAATCCACAATTGATGCAGTTAGCAAATCTAGCAAATGACCTCAATAATTATTTGCTAACCAATTGCGGTTACGTGCTGAGGTAAATGTTGGGCTTGAGGCAGTCTCATCTTCTAGCTAAAAACGCCATCCACATAGATCGTCTGTAAAGGAGTTTAGCTTGTGAATTTATCCAAAGCTTTGCGCAACCTACAACGCGCTAGCCTGTCCAGTCTTACATCACTATGTTTTTTACTGTGTTGTTTAATGGTGCTGCTAGCTAGTTTTGGCTCAGCCCAAGAACTGCAAGAGCAAGTCACTAGCGTCACGCTCGAGAACGGCCTCAGGGTCATTATGGTGGCACAAGATAGCGCCCCGGTTATTTATTTTAATTTGATGTTTGACGTTGGCGGCATCGACGAACCAGACGGTCTAGGCGGACTTGCTCACATGGTGGAGCATATGGCCTTTAAGGGCACGCAAACTATTGGCGACGAAGATTTGGCGCGCGAACTGGAAGTGCTCGAGGACATTGAAGTACTGGTGGCAGCTATTGACCAAGCCGAGTCAGCGGGGTTTGCTGAGGCAGAAATTGCCAAACTCGAGGACGACCTGACGGCGCTACGAGCTGAAGCTGAAACTCTCGCCTCCCCCAACGCGCTCGACAGCCTTTTTGACGCCAACGGTGCGGTAGGACTCAACGCCAGCACCGGTTATGACTTTACGTCTTATGTGGTGGCGCTACCGTCTAACCGCTTGGAACTATATGCACGGGTGTATGCAGACATTTTGCTCGAGCCTGTCTTTCGCAGTTTTTATGAAGAGCGCGATGTCGTCATGGAAGAACGCCGCCAGCGCAGTGAAGACGACCCCCGTGGAGTATTGGTAGAGGCGTTTTTGGATACTGCCTTTGAAGCGCACCCTTACGGCCGTTCACTCATCGGCAGCGCTGCAGAAATTGAGGACTACCGCGCCACCGAAGCTGAAGCCTTTTTTGAGCTTTATTATCACCCGAACCGGGCTGTGCTAGTCATGGTGGGAGACGTTGACCCAGACCGCGATTTAGAGATTATTGAGCAATATTTTGGGACTGTACCCGCCGGGCCAGATTTCCGGCGCGACCTACCTGTGGAGCCTACCCAAACTGAAGAACTACGGGTAGACGTTCCTTTTGACGCGGAACCACAACTTTATATTGGCTACCATAAACCTACCTACCCTGACCGCGAAGCTTACGTGTTGGATGTCATTAGTGGCGTACTTAGTAGCGGGCGTACCTCACGGTTGTATAGACGTATGGTGCTCGAGGACCAAATTGCGGTGAGTGCAGGAGCTGGCTCGAGCTTCCCCGGTAGCCGCGAAGCCAACTTGTTTGTCTTGGTGGGAAATCCCCGGTTCCCAGCTACACCCAGTGACTTAGAGACAGCATTTTACGAGGAGCTCGAGCGCCTCAAAACAGAACCCGTGAGCGAGCGCGAACTCACCAAAGTTAAAAATCAAGTGCGGGCTGGTTTTATTCGCGGGCTAGCGTCCGGTAGCGGGTTAGCCTCGCAACTTGCCTTTTACGAACTGTTTTTAGGCGGCTGGGACAACCTCGAGGGCTACGCAGAAACTATCGAAAGCATCACGCCCGAAGAGATTATGGCGGTCGCCAGCGAGATTTTTGTACCGACCAACCGCACCGTAGGCACCTTGATAACAACCTCACCTGATGAAGAATCCTCCACCGAAGAAGGAGCCGGACAATGAGTGCAGCACATAAAAGTTTGGGTAAGGTCACGCTAGCTTTGATGATGCTATTTATTGTACTGAGCATGTTTGTCTCACACGCCAATCCCAGCGAGTGGACAGATCCAGAGATGATGAGCTTTGACCAGCTTGTGCCCGAACCGCAAGTGCCCGAGCGGGTTGAGCTGAGTAACGGACTGGTGGTGTATTTGCTGGTGGATGACACCTTACCGCTGGTGCAAGGTACGCTCTACCTGCGAGCTGGTGGGCTGTTTGACCCAGACGCGCAAACGGGACTTGCTAGCCTCACCGCGACGATGTTACGTGAAGGCGGCACAAGCACCCGCACACCGGACGAACTAGATGAGGCGCTCGAGTTTTTGGCGGCTTCGGTTGAAAGCAGTGCAGGTACTAGCTTTGCCACGGTATCGTTTTCAGCGCTATCTGAAAATACTGAGGATGTGCTGTCAATTTTTCATGACGTTGTGCTCAATCCCGCGTTTGACGAAGGTCGTTTAGAGGTGGAAAAAGGTGGCTTGCTCGAGGGTATCCGCCGACAAAACGATGACCCTGTGGGCATTGCTCAACGTGAATTTTTGCGGTTAGTTGCAGACGGCCACCCGCAGGGGCGCTTTGAAACCGAAGATAGTATCAATAGCATCGACATTGCCGCCATGCGCAACTTTCACCAGACTTACTACGTGCCTAATGGCAGTTACTTAGCTGTGAGTGGTGACATTGATACTGAGGAAATTGTGGCGAGTCTCGAGGCAGCTTTTGCCGACTGGCCCGCCCAAGACGTCACCTACCCCGAGGTTGCCCCATTCCCACTGCGCCCTGAAGGTCAGGTGTACTTTATTCCTCGGGAAACGGCTCAAAGCGTCATTTTTATAGGTCACCCTAGTGTCTACGCGTACACGCCTGCCTACAATGAGCTAGATGTCGCCAATGGCATCCTCGGTGGTGAAGGTTTTAGCAGTCGCATCACCACCGAAGTGCGTACCCGTAGGGGACTTGCCTACAGTACAGGTAGCGGTGTCACCCAAGGCTACGATGCACCGGGTATCTTTTTTGCCTATTCACTGTCACGCGGAGACGCCACTCTCGAGGTAATCGACGCGCTCCTCGGTGAAATTCGCAATTTTCAAGAAGGTGGCGTGAGTGTAAGTGAGTTAGAACGTCAGCAAGCTACCACCCTCAACCGCGCCGTGTTCCGTTTTGTATCACCTGCCGCTGTAGCCGAACGCACAGCTCGAGCTGAAATGCTTGGTCTAGCTGCTGACTATTACGAAACCTACATCAACAATTTACAAACCGTCACCCCAGAAGATATTCAAACCATCAGCCAAACTGAATTACGCCCAGACGAGGCAATTATTGTTGTCGTCGGCGACCCCGAGCAATTTGGTGGTGCAGACGCCCTAGAAGTGTTTGGGGATGTCATCATTATTGACGTTGACGCAGATGACACAGACGGCGCGTACTTGCCCAATCTGCTTACGCCGTCACAAGTGTCCCTTCAAGTTGGCAACTAAATACGTTACCGTTAGCTGTGACGTTAGAAGCAATCACAAGTCAAACCTTAAAACAAGGTGTGCATCCTCCTGAGGTAGTGCCTCAAACAGGGACTCAACCCAACACTGCTACCACAGATGCAACCACCATACCCATTATTATTGTCGGCGCTGGCCCTGCGGGGCTGGCGCTGGGCTATCAGCTCAAACGGCGCGGGCTTCCTTTTGTCATTTTTGATCAATACGGCCCCGGCGCAACATGGGCACGGCACTACGAGCATCTGTCGTTACACAGCCTCAAACCGCTGTCAAAGTTACCGGGTCTGCCTATGCCAGCCCACTACCCTGACTTTCCAACCGGCGCGCAAGTTCATGCTTACCTAGCAGGCTACGCAGCTCACTTTGACCTGCCCATTCAAACAGGTGTTGAGGTTGTAAGTGCGCATCACGATGGCGCAAGGTGGCACCTTGAAACAACTCAGGGCGTGTTTCAAAGTCATCTTTTAATTGCTGCAACAGGCATTTGGAACGGCCCCGTCCTGCCCAAGCTTCCCGGACAAGATACGTTTAACGGCACTATTTTACACAGCCACGACTACAAACGCCCGCAAGATTTTGCAGGCAAACGCGTGCTGGTTGTAGGTGCTGGCAACAGCGGGACTGAGATTGCCTGTGCTGTCGCTAAGGTTGCTGAAGCCACGGGACTAGCTGTGGGTAAGCGCGGCATTCTAATGGTGAAGTATCCTAAAACCGTGCTGGGCTCGAGGCTCACCAGCCGCGTGTTGCGCGGGCTTCCCGATCATATTAGTGGATTGCTACTGCGGTATGTACACCACGACTTTGCCGATCTTGGCTTACCGCTCCCTCAGCACAATTTGCGCTATGCGTACCCAGTTGTTGGCTTTGATATCGTGGACGCAGTCAAGCGTGGAACGATCACAACACACACCTCACTCGCCCAGTTTGAAGGTAATGAGGTTGTCTTCACGGACGGTGGGCGCGCCCGCTACGATACAGTTATTATGGCGACGGGCTACCGGCCTGCGCTAGGGTTTTTGGAAGATGCTCTCAAAGACGTCTATCCAGAACCATTTTCAACCCTTATACCCTCGAGTTTGCACAATTATCAACTTACCAAGGTTCCTAACACGCTCTTTTTTGGCTATGACTATCCTGAAAGTGAGGCGTGGCTCCACCGTTTGCCTGAAAAGAGTGGGCAAGCTGCTAAGGTCATCAGCGACCTTTGTTGACAAGACAGGCAAAGCATTACCGTTTGTTCTTTTGTACATAATCTTTCACAAACAGCGAGTATTCAGAAATCAGTGTGAGGCGTTTGCATGGATCACATCAAATTGCATCCATCATTTATTGAGCGCGAAGGTAAGAAAGAATACGTAGTAATCCCTGTTGAGGAATTTGAACGCCTTCAGGACTTCCGCGAGGATGCTCGAGATTTGTTTGCGCTAAAACAAGCCAAAGCTGAAGATAACGGGGAGCGTATTTCCTTAACAGATATTGATAGCAGTTCCAGGATCAGTCCCCCCACTGAGCAGGTCGATTTCTACTCCCCTAGGTCGCACGGGAAGGCTGCCTGTGGCAGTTACTCGTGGAAATACTATGAAACGCGCTTAGATGCAAACTCGAGTAGATAAGTTATCTTCACATCTTCTGAACACCTGTTGAGCACTTAGGTTTCGTCTTTACTAAACACAGCAACACGGTTATCAAAAAATACCTTCCCTTGTGTTTCAGCGGGTACAACCGTGCAAGTCACGCCCTCAATCTCTGCAATATCTGCCTCGAGGAGGCCGCGTAACCACGCACGTACTTCTTCGTGAGAGGCGTACGCAACCAAGTTGTGGAGTTCGTAAGGGTCGTGCTCGAGGTCGTACAAATACGCTTCGTGATAAGTATCTGCATAAGCATCTTCAAAGCCATTGTGCTCTGGTGCCGTCACCGCGTACTTCCAGCGTTTGGTACGAACGCCACGCCCCACCTCACTTTCACTAATTTGAAAAAAGACGTGGTCGCGGCCCCTGCTGTTAGTAACGTTGCCGCCTGCCAGCAGTGGCACAATACTCTGCCCTTCAAAACTTTCAGGGATGTCTAGCCCACACGCATCCAACACACTCGGCGCTAAATCCAGCAGCGTTACTAGCTCAGATATCCGTCCGCCGCCTGTGAAGTTGTGTCCTGTAAATAAGGTTGGCACCCGCAACGACGCCTCATGACACGAGCGTTTGTACTCGTCGTTGCGGGTTCTAAAATGACAACCATGGTCGGAGGTAAATACGGTTATTGTGTCCTGCATTAAGTTGAGGCTGTGAAGGGCGTCGATAAGCCGCCCAAAAGCTTCATCAATGCGTTTGACCATGCCGTAATAGCCCGCCACGTGTCGCTGCACCGAATTGTACAAACTGGGGAGTGCTGCTAAATCTGGCGGTAGCCACGACCCCTGGTAAGGGGCTTGGTAGCCGTGCGGTGCAATGTAATCATCAACGTGATTTTGATGATGAGGCTCTAAAAGCGACACAAACAAAAAAAACGGCGCATCTTGCTGCTTATTAGTATGATCATTGACGAACCTAATAGCGGCATCTGTGAGTGCGTCCACCCGGTAGCCAGGTAATTTTTGAGGTTCCCCGTTAGCATCATAAACAACGGTGTCGTAGGCATCTGAACTAAACTCGAGCAAATTTGCATCCAGCCAATAATCATACCCAGCCCGTTCAGACGCTGGCACAGGCTCCTCACTAGCTAAGTGCCACTTGCCAATGTAGCCTGTTTGGTAGCCGTTATCGCGGAACGCTCTGGCCATGGTGGGTACGTCTTGAGGTAGGGGAATACCGTTTTTAAACACGCCTATTTGAGTCGCATATTGGCTTGTTTGCATACACGCGCGCGACGGCCCGCAGACAGGTTGTACGGTGAACGTGTTTTCCAGTAACGTACCCCCTGCAGCTAGTCGGTCAAAGTTGGGCGTCAACCCCAGCGGGTTGCCGTGGCTGCCAGTTGTGTCCCAGCGCTGTTGATCAGTTAAAAAGACGATGACATTTGGTAACGCTGCTGGTGTTGATGCTGGTGTTGATACTGGTGTTGATAGTGTGGTCATGATGTCTGATTCATCCTCATGCTTTGATCGTACTTCAACAGCACCCATTGTAAGTCCTGTGGTGATGTAGCGTTACGCGAAAATTACCAGTAGTAACGCAGAGATTAAAGCATCTTTTTGGAAGACCTGTTCACCACTTCATGTTCAATGTAAACTGCTGGCGGTACAGACTCACCCTTTAAAATTTGCAAAGCTAAGTCGAGTAGCTTTTCGCAATATTGTTCGGGGCTAAATGCAGTTGAGGCGATGAGCGCAGGCGTACCTCGAGCCAATTCATGTTGCATCCGCCGTTCAGCACCTTGTCCTATAATGGCTGCTTTGTCTAAGCGACCAGCTTCTTGCACAGCCTCAAACGCACCTAGAGCGGCATCGTCATTAAAACAGAGGAAGGCGAGTTTCTCTTAGGCATTTATTTGAATTAACAGATTGGCGACTTGTCAGTCATTCTGTTCAGTAATCATCATCACTATCTGATTGATACTCTTTGCTCGCTGCTGTGAAGCTTTGCTGAGGCAGTCATCTGTCACAATATGGTCAATCAGGACAATGCTGGCAAAAGGTTTTAAGCCAGCTTTAGCAAACTTGCTCGAGTCCTCTTTTGAACGCTTCAAGCTCTTGGCTCGCCATATCAACCTGATGCTGCTCAGCAGGGTACACACTAGCGGCTACATCTTCTTTGAATTCCTTAAACGCTGTGACCGACCTCCGATAAAGCCGCGCGTATTCAGTCTTAAAGTCCTCATATTCTTTAGCGTGGCGGGGCACATGGCCTGTATTTGTCCCTAAAATGTCTGTTGCAAATAAATACTGTGCGTCACAGCCTGAGCCGCTGCCCATCGAAATTACTAAGATATCAACACGCTTCGATATTTCAGTCGCAACCTGATGGGGCACAACCTCTATTTCGACGGCAATCGCCCCTGCCTCCTGATAGGCTATCGTTTTTTCATAAACCTCTAGTGCTTCTTCCGCCGTTTTCCCTACCGCTTTAAAACCGCCAAACCAGCTACTTCTATAAGGCACTAAACCTACATGCCCAACAACGGGAATGCTTTCGCGTGCCATTGCTTTAACAAACGGAAGACTAGCACCTGTATAAACCGCGTCCGCACCGAGGCGCAATAATTTAAGTCCTGCCTTAACCGCATCTTTTTTACTAGCAACTAGCTTGCTAACCCCGAGGGTCAAAAAAGTATCGGGGGCAGCCTCCCTAATGGCAGCAGCCCCCACGTTACCGACGGCTACCAGCATGTCGATACCTGCCTCAGCACAAGCTCGCGCCTCTTCGGCAGATGAAACAAATACCTCCGTAAGTTGGGTTTTGCCTTTCAGGTTTAAAAGCTCTTTCACAGTGAGTTTTGTCAACAGAGGGTTCTCCCAGAAGCAATTAGAGATGAATGAACAAGTACGAATTGAAAATTGCAGATAAAACCGATGAAGAGCCCCAAATCACTAAAGATTTGCTGCTTTACTTTCTTGCCTAATGCTCCTCATCTTCCTCCCAACTTACACAGCCGCCCTCACCACTAGGGCGTACCATCGCCTGGGTAATGTCTTCGATACCCTTGTAGGCATAGGGATCGTTACCCGCCACCATAACAATATCGCGGTAATCAGCTAGCGCCATACGAACACCTTCTTTGAATTGCCAAGGTAGTAAAGAGTTAGCGTTCATGTAGTGGTTAACAAGCACACGGCGATACCCGCTCTGAGCGCGGTTAGGAAACGAACGGTGCAACAAGTAGCCATTAAAAAAAACGATGCTGCCCGCCTTTACTTCAACAGGAATTGCGTCTGCGTCGGTATAAGGAAAGCCGATTGACTCGTCGGTGCAGTCAAAGCGGGTATCTTGCTGCTGCTCCATAGGCCACAACACCCCTGGTTTGTGCGAACCGGGAATAACCCACAAGCAACCATTTTCAATCGTGGCGTCGTCCATCGCAATCCAGCCGCCCACCAGCGAATTATCGCGCGTCGGTATAAAATCTTCATCCTGATGCCAAGCTTGTCCCGGTTTACCAGTTGCTTTAATAAACAGCATCGACTGCATACATTTGACATTGGGGCCAATGATCTCGGTTAAAATTTCCACCATTTTCGATGTACCTAGGTAACGGTGCATGGTATCGGAAATTTTGTTGGGGAAGTGAATACAGAGGTAACGCCGCAAGGTTTCTTCTTCGCTTTCACCTAGCACGCCTTCTGTAAAACCTTTGACCTCACCGCGCTCGCCCCGACAAATGCTAGTTGCTTCAACGCGAAGTTCTTCAAGTTCATTTTCAGAAAGCGCATCAGGCACAACCAGATAACCATGCTCTTTGTAGAAGTCATGAAGGCTGCCATTGGCGGCCTTAGTTGTCTTGGTAATGAAGTTGGTACCGCTCTTAATGAGGGACTCGAGCTGCGGGTCGCTGTCGACCGTTTTGGTTTTGGGCTTGAGTGTTGTACTTGTCATTTTGAAATTCTCCTTAGAATTTACTTGATTTAATAAGTAACTCATGTCACTACCCACTGCTTATCTTTAACCTGAAATCACCCTTTAAGTGCTCCCATCGCTAGGTTGTCTAGCAAATGCTTACGTCCAGCCACAAAGATCAGTACAACAGGTAAGGTTGCAATAAAGGAACCTCCTAAAATCATGCCGTACTCAACCTTGTAGAGTCCTTGCAGGGTGGCTAAACCTAGGGGATAGGTGAAGTTTTCAGGTGACCGCAAGACAATTAAAGGCCACAGATAATCGTTCCAAGCACCTAGAAAGACCAGCGTCGCTAAAACCGACATAGCGCCGCGCACAAGGGGCAAACCAATACGCCAGTAAATACCAAACTCTGAGGCACCGTCGATGCGTGCCGAATCAAGTAGTTCACCCGGCACTGAGCGCATTGCCTGCATCATAAAGAACGCGCCGAACGCACTTACAGAACTTGGCAATACAACGCCTAAAAAATTGTCTAGCAGCCTAAGATTGATAATGAGTTGGAAGAGAGGCACCAGCGTGACCTGAAAGGGAATGGCAACAGTTGCTAGCAAAAAGATGGTTAAAAAGGTCTTACCACGAAACTCGTACTTAGCAAAACCCCAGCCTACTAATGTTGCAAAGAAAAGGGTAAGTAGGGTTTGACTTACCGAGATGATGACGCTGTTAAACATTTGCCGCAAGTAAGGAATTTCTTCGCCGTTAAGTAAGCGTTCGTAATTGTTTAGGGTAGGTCTCTGGACCGCCAACGTGACTGGATAACTAAAAATTTCATCATTAGTCTTAAAGGAGCCTGTAATCATGTAAATAAAAGGCACACCCACTAGCACGGCAATAAAGAATATCAGCGCGTAGAGAAAGGCGGCTTCAAGAAGGACTCTGACCTGTGACTTGCCCTGCCAGCCAAGGCGTGACATCATCTTGATCATGGATGTTGTGTGCGAGCTATCCATTTAGTTGTCTTTGAGCGCACGTGTGAAATAGAGTTGGGCAACAGTTAGAAAAACGATAATAATTGCCAGAGAATAGCCAATGGCTGAGGCGTAGCCCATCCTAAGTTCACGAAAACCGCGGTTGTAAAGGTACATGGTCATAGTAAGTCCAGCATTACGAGGACCGCCCGAATTACCCACCAACGTAACAGGCTCAGCAAACAGATTGTAAGAGCCAATAATAGCAAAGGTCAGCACAAAGGCCAGAATAGGTCTGAGTAGGGGCAACGTAACATGCCAAAACACTTGAAAGCGGTTGGCTCCGTCAATACGTGCTGCGTCTTTTAGAGAAGGGGGAACGTTTTGTAAGCCTACTAAAAAGTAAAGCGCATTAAGCCCTGTGAACTTCCAAATGCCCAAAAGAATAATTGAAGGCATCACCCAGTTTGGGCTGCGTAGCCAGCTTACAGGTTCAATACCTAAGGGCGTTAATAGCAAGTTATTGATAAGCCCATATTGCTCTTCAAAAACGAGCCCAAAGACAATTCCTACAACTACGCCCGAGGTGATGTTGGGTGTAAAAAAGAAAAGCCGGAAGAATTCTCGAAAGTGGAGCTGGGGCATGTTCAAAACGAGGGCTAGCAGGAGTGCTAACGGTACGATGATAAAGATGCTACCTAGTGCGTAATAGGTAGTGTTTACCAATGACTTGATAAAAAGGTCATCGCGAGTGAACAGCCTAACGTAATTACCAAAGCCAACAAACTCTGAGTCAGCGTTGATACCCACATGTCGGTAGAAGCTGAGCCTCAGCGACTGGATAACGGGTACCAAAAAGAAAACGGCATAACCGACGAAGAACGGACTTATAAACAAATAGGGAGCTAGTTTCTTACTAAATTTGTACACGAGCCTCCTCGAGCCTGACTGGCTTTCGATAGTAGCCATTAGCGGTTAGCGAGGCTTTCCAACTCATATCTAACCGCTAACACCTGATTTAGAAGCTCATCTCGTCACGGATGGTATTAGCAATTTCCCCAAAAATGTCTTCGGGCGTGCGGTTGCCGTCCATTATGTCTTGCCAAGCAGCTTCTGCTAGATCGTTAAGCTGGGTGCGGAAAGGGCTCTGATACTGCGCCGGCGCGCTTGGGCCAACCTCAGCAAAAACAGCTCCCAGGTCCTGATCGGAGAAGTAATCGTCGGGTACGCGCAGTCGTTCGTTGCTCATAGCAGGAATAAATGGGGGAAATAAGCTGGTGAGTTCAAAGCGGCGTACGTTGCCTTCTTCTGAGAGCATAGCAAACTCGAGAAACTTCTGAGCTTCTGCGGCATTCGGGCTGGTATTGATGACCGTTAAGCCAGTGCCACCCCAGACGCTCGTATGAATGCCGCCTTCTTCCCAAGCGGGTAGAGGCGCAGCTTTCCATTTACCCGCTAGCTCAGGGACGTTATCTTTAAAAGAACCTGCAAACCAGTCTGCGCCTACCATCGATACAAATGTGCTGTCCTTAAATGCGGGCCAGTTGGTGGAACCGTTAACATTATTATCATCGGGCATTTGTGCAGCGAGCCCTTCATCCATAAGATTCAAAACCCAATTTACAGTGTCTATAGAAAGTTCAGAATCAATCGTAACGTTACCTTCGGCATCAAAGTAATCTTCACCACGTTGCCTAAGCAAGAGTTCGGGCAAAACACGATAAACGGGCAGGGGAATCACATCAGGATTCTGCTCTTTAACAACTCTCGCACCCTCAATAAAATCATCCCAAGTCTCGAAACTTTGAGGGTCGACACCTGCACCTTCCCAGACGTCGGCGCGGTAGTAAAGCACCACCGGCGTTAGCGCGTGCTCGACGCCGTAAATCGTACCATCATAGGTATAAAGTGCCTGCCGAGCGGACACGAGCTGCTCACTGTAACCGCCTGACTCGAGCAGGTCGTTGAGCGGGACAAAACCGGGGTCACCACCGCCGCGTAAGAAACTACCAAAGGCACCCTGCTCAACATCAGACAGATCTGGCGCGCCTACACCACCCGACTGGAGGGAAATTCTTAGCCGGTCGTGCATGTCGTCGTAGGCAATTTCAACCACATTCAAGTCAAAGTCAGGATTGACTTCTGCTTTGTAGCGTTCTGCTTGTTCCCTGAACCAGCGCGCGTGGGTATTGACAAAGGTCCATAATTCTAATTCTTGGGCCATTGCACTGGACAATCCCAGTAAACTCAAACCCACTAACAGCCAACGGAAACGTGTAAGCATAAATACCTCCCATGGTGTAAGTCATAACTCTAAAGCCCCGTTTTAAGCAGTCATTAAAAAATTATCCAGAATTAACCGGTTCTTTTGTTACACTACCTTTTGAAAAGAGGCAAAATTGTAATGTCCGAGGAGAATGATAAGCTAATAACGGGACAAATGTCCATATCCAACACTAACGAAACCTTGTCTGAAATTGATATCGGCGTATTGCCTAAAGATGTCCTATTTGGCAATGTCATGTACGACGCAGGAGGCACGTATGGTCCAAGAATACAAGAGCATTTACAGTTCGTCTTTATCAGCAGCGGCGAGGCAACTATCTATATTGATGGCAATAAGCAGTACTTAGAGCAAGGTGAAGTTGCTTTTCTAAAGCAGGGTCATGAGGAGTATTTTGAATTTGCCAAGACCGTCAAAACGTATCACAGCTGGTGTGATTTCTACTGGGACTTGCCCGAGAATGTGGTTCGGCTCGTAGAGGAGTTGCCGTTTAAAGTGGCGTCCTCGAGCCGTATAGAGCGGCTTATAGATCTAGGTTTTTCTTTGCAGCATGATCCGCAAGCACTACTACCCTCCCTAGCACATATAGCAGCGACGATATTTTGGGAATACATAGGTGTCTCGGGCTTGGCCGCACCCTCCACTCAGAATGCGCATATACCTGAGCCTGTTAAACGGGTGCAAGCCTATGTCAGGCAGAATTACCACCGTGATATAAACCTGAAGTTACTAAGTGAGGTTGCTTTTGTAACACCTGAGCATTTGAGTCGTCTTTTTAGAAAACACACAGGCACCACGCCTATTCGTCATCTACAAAGTGTTAGGGTCCGTCAGGGGATTTCTTTTTTGAGCCACACGGGAATTACCGTCGAAAAGATAGCTTTCAACTGTGGGTTTAAAACAGCAGCCCATTTTTCAAGAAGCATTAAACAGCATACAGGTCAGACACCGACTGAAATTAGAAGGTCCTAGTGCAGCCCTTAGAAGTTTCTTTCCTTTGTGGACATTTTCTAGGTCAAGGATTGAGGCAGGGTCATTGTGCGAACTCTAAACTCAAGAGCTACAAGGTACGTCAAGAAAAGCCGAACTCCAAACTTATTCAATGCTTTCAGGATGACGAGTATCTCGAGCCGCTTGATGGGGATACTTAGCGAGTTTTTACTTCCAGCTCTGTACCTGACAAGCAAGATGCACTACTACTTTTTCAAGACCCTTAAAATCACTTTGCAGGCAAGACATCAACGTGAGGTTATTGTTTAAACCATTCAAGGTGACAGATATTGTTTGCCTGCTCGAGCAAGCCTGTGGATGTCTTTGACACTCTTAACTAGCGCGAGTACCCATAACCCCCTCAATTACTTTGTGATCAATATAAACAGCAGGCGGTACAGACTCACCCTTTAAAATTTGTAAAGCTAGAGTGAGTAACTTGTCACCATATTGTTCCGGGTTAAACGCGGTAGACGCAATAAGCGCGGGTGTACCTCGAGCCAATTCATGTTGCATCCGCCGTTCAGCACCTTGTCCTATAATGGCTGCTTTGTCTAGGCGACCAGCTTCTTGCACAGCCTCAAACGCACCTAGGGCAGCATCGTCATTAAAACAGAGGAAGGCGAGTTTATCTTCCCTAGCTAGTTGCTCTAAAAGATTTATGACTTGTTGATAACTTTGTTCGGTGGTATTGCCACTATCTAGATAATATTTTTTGTGTTCTGCAACTGGGCCAATAATTTGCTCGAGCCCTTTAAGTTGGCCTTGCAAACGCGCTGCAGGTAGCGGCCCAGCTCGTTTTTCCTCGAGCAAGACAAACCCGTCTAATTGTCCTTGCCAGTGATCCTCGAGCCACTTACCCAAAGCCTCACCTGCCATGAACCCTGCTTGATAATTATTCACCCCAAAAAAGGTCGCGCCAACAATCGGAATGTCTACTGCAATCACGGGGATGTTATTTTCACGGAAACGCTCCATCAAAACATTCCCCGTTGCTTCATCAATGTGGTACTCAATAATCAGGTCAACATCTTGAGCAATAAATTGTTCAGCAATATTGACGGCCTGCTGGCTATCCAAGTTGTTGTCAGCAATGATTAAATCCACATGCTTAAAGGCTTTAACAGCCCGCTCGAGCCCGCGTCTTACATCTACTGCAAACGGCACGTGTTCACTCAAATTAGCAAAGCCTAGTTTGATGTGCTTACTTACATCCTCGTGAGAGGCCAGCGATTGCACGGTGTGCTCACCGCACAAGGTCAACCTTACATTCAAAGCCTGTAGCTGCCGTTGGGTAGTTTTATTGAGGCCGTCATCTGTCACAATGTGGTCAATCTGGGCAATGCTGGCAAAAGGTTTTAAGCCAGTTTTAGCAAACTTGCTCGAGTCCAGTAGCGCGATAAGCTGGCTAGCCGAACTCGCCACCCACACTTTGTAATCCGCTTCGTCGATGTCAGCTTCCATAAGCCCTGACTCGAGCGAACACGCCACACAAGACACAAACGCTTTAGCAATGTGCAACTCTTTTAAGACGTTCACGCTAATGCTACCTTTGACTGCAGTGCCATCCACCTTGAGCACGCCACCAACTAAAATCACGGTTTTACTTGGGTCACGCGCTAGAATTTGGGCTGCCTCGAGCTGATTTGTAATCACTGTGAGGTCACGCCGGTCTTGCAAAAACGTCGCCATGTGTAGCACCGTGCTACTGGCATCTAGCAGAATGACATCACCATCGTTTACTAGTTCCGCAGCCCAGCGGGCAATGCGTTTTTTTTCAGCAGCGTTAATGCGCGCCCGGTCATTACTTAGTGGATAGAGGGCTGTGCCATTGCTAGGAATTGCGCCACCACGTACGCGTTTGAGTAACTTTTGGGACTCGAGCGCGCTAAGGTCGTTGCGAATAGTGCCCTCAGAAACGTTTAGGTGAGCAGCAAGGTCAGTAACTTTGAGGCTGGCTTGCTCCGTAAGTAACGTCAAAATGGCTTGATGGCGATCATAGGTCGTCATAGACACTCCAATATCGCACATCTAGCATCATCCCTCTACCTTGCGAATCGTTGGCAAACATTGACACAGAATAGCTTGTATCTTATACTTTCGACAAGTTCCAGTAAGTTTCAACAAGTTTCAACAAAATGTGACAAGCCATGCTTTATAGCTAAGCTTGTAACCTAGGGGTTCCCGACGTTGCTGTACACGTTTGTTAACAGTTTTCACAATGACATCAGGTTAAGACAGCGTGTGAGATGCATTTTGTAGAGGCGCTTTTGTAGAAATGTTGCGCTTGAATACTGATGTCTCCCCTAATGCCAGCAGTAACCGCAACCCTATTGACAGTTATGTTGACGTCTTTAATAACACCGTAAAAAGACCACGTAAAGGAGGTACAACAAACACCACTTGCCTAACTCAACCATCCTAATCTGTCACCTTCAAAAGGAGTATCCCGTGAATTTACAAGCTTTTTTACAACGCTTCGCTTTAACAGGACTTGTCTTTATGATGAGTTTTGCTTTTGCCCAAGAATGCGTGAGCGCGCAAGATAGCTATACCATCGGCTTTGCCAATTTAACTGAGGACATCGTGTTTACCCAATTGGTACGCGAAAGCATCGTGCGTGCTGCTGAGGAAATGGGCAACGTTGAGATTGTGCTAGCTGACAACAGGCTTGATGGTGCAACAGCGCTGTCTAATACCGAAAACTTCCTCACCCAAGGCGTTGACGGCATCATTCACTTTCAAACAGACGAGGCTTTTGGCAATGTGATTATGGCGCGGGCGCGCAGTGCTGACACACCGGTGATTGCCATTGATATTCCCATGCCTGGAGCCGTCTTTTTTGGGGCAGACAACTACTTTGCCGGGCAGCTTGCTGGCGAGTCGCTAGCAACTTGGGTTAATGACAATTGGGAGGGCAGTGCAGATGCCATGTTGGTGCTCGAGCTACCTCAATCTGGGCCCATTCCAGCCGCCCGTATGCAGGGTATGCTTGACGCGTTTCAAAGCAATGTGAATACCGCCTTGGAAGACAACCAGATTTTCCGTTTGGACAGTCAAAACACCCAAGAAGAGTCATTTAGAGTTGTTAGTGATACCTTGCCTTCTATTCCAGATGCCACCAAAATTGTCGCCATCTCCATTAACGACGGCACGGGTTTGGGCGTAATTGCCGCTGCTGAAGCTGCCGGGCGCAGTGAACAGGTCATTGTTGTAGGGCAAAACGCAGACCCCTCTGGACAAGAAGAGATGATTAAAGAAGGTAGCCGTTACTTGGGTGCTACAGCCTATTTCCCTGAAAACTACGGCGACAAACTTGTACCCGCCATGATTGATATTTTGGAGTGCCGCCCTGTTACGCCTGCTATTTACGTTGACCACGTGTTCATCTCTCAAGACAACCTGTGCGAGTACTACGCTAGCGATCACGAAGGTTTCTGCACACCTTAGATTCTTATTGATGCAACTCATGGCATATTTGCAGATATTTACATAGAAAGCTGATACAAGCTGCCAAAAGTGTGCGTTTACATCAGCATCAAATAACCATCTCGGTGTAACAACACACCATGAGACTGCACTTGCTGTGATTGCCAACCATTACCGTGCAATAACAGCAAATATATACGAATATCACTAAGTGTCATCAAATATTATCGAACACGTATTCTGATGACACTTAACCATGCCCTATCACTTCAAGGAAATTTGTGACCAACGCTAGATCGCAACCAACTTGGCTTACCAACGATGGCATCACAACACTGAGTCTGCTTGCTAGTTTTTTACTTTTGTGCATGTTTTTTAGCGTGCAAACTGAGTTCTTTTTCAGCTCTGCCAATGCTATCAATCTGGCACGCACCTTGGCCATTGTTGGTATTGCTGCCATCGGCATGACGTTGGCACTTATCTCAGGCGGGGTAGATATTTCTGTTGGCTCGGTAGCTGCGTTAGCAGGCGTGCTGGTGAGCTATTTTTGGCAGCTCAACATCCCCCTCGGCCT
Organism: Deinococcota bacterium; assembly: GCA_039034155.1. Taxonomy (GTDB): domain Bacteria; phylum Deinococcota; class Deinococci; order Deinococcales; family Trueperaceae; genus JBCCBI01. The sequence goes on from JBCCBI010000023.1 coordinate 22,519, forward strand.
TAGCACCTTATTGGCGCTTGGCTGTTGTACCTTGGTTGGGCTCGTTAATGGGCTTATTATTACCGTTCTAAAAATCAACCCACTCATTACAACTTTAGCAACGTTTTCAATTGTTCGTGGGCTGGCATTTTTTATTAGCGAAGGGCCTACCAATCAACTGAATAACGCTGGCTTTACATTTTTAGGGCGAGGTAGCCTTGCAGGTTTCCCCTTTTCGCTAGTACTGATGCTCAGTCTGTACGTGTTA
>JBCCBI010000024.1:0-22412 GCA_039034155.1 Deinococcota bacterium
ACCAAAAATCACCTTTAGCTGAGTGCCCCACGAAAGGCATATTATGGCCAGAGTCCTAGTCGTAGACGATAGTATTAGCGTCCGTAAAGCTCTTGAAAAAATTTTGACCTCGCGCGATATGGACATTGTTGCCGCTGATAGTGCTGAGTCTGCACAAAGTTTACTAGAGCAAGACAAAAACGTTGACCTCATTATTAGCGATGTGGTCATGCCAGGCATGGACGGGTTTACTCTCTGTAAAACCCTCAAAGAGCAAGCTGCGTTTAAAACCATGCCTATTTTGCTTATTTCTGGCATTGTTGATGACAACAGCCGCAGTAAAGCCAAACAAGCGGGTGCCGTAAACATCGTCAAAAAACCGTTCACGCCAGACGAAATTTTGCCGCCTATTCAACAAGCGATTGCCAGCCGTCAAGCGGCTGCACCGGCTACCCAAGCTGCTCAAACCCCAGCACGTCCAGCCGCTGCACCCGCTGCCCAAGCACGTCCGCAACGCAGTTCGGGTGGGTCACAAAAAGAGCGTTTGCAGGCGCAACTCAATGAACTCGTTAGCAAACCTGAAATCGGCGCGGCTATTTTGTTTAACGCTCAGGGCAAGTATCTTTTAGCCGCAGGTGACAGACTCCCTGATGCAGCTAAGGTACTCAAAGTACTGCTGTCGGCTGCGGTTGCCCTTGGTAACGGCTTTTCTAAGTCGGCACTGCAGAGCGTGTTGCTCGAGTACAGTGAGCAAAGCGTCCTCATCCACCGCATTAACGGCAAACTCAGCATTGCACTTACCCTCAGCGACGCCAACGCGCTAAGTGTTGCCCGCTACATGCTCAAAAAACAATTACCTCATATTCGTGAGGCACTGCGAGCACGTTAGTTGCGAACATGTTAAGTGCGAATGCATTAATTACGAGCAAGTCAGATGTTGTAGCTCTCAAAATAAACCCTGTTGCTCAGTACCCATGCGCTGCTCAACATTCAGTCCATAGTCGCTGGCAATGTCTTTCACCGTTGCCATATTGGCAAGCGCGTGCCCTTGTGTAGTGTTGGCAAAAATCATGTAGATATCGTCTAGTGGTTGGGTTTGAGTGATGTGTTGGAGTGGCTCGAGCCAACCCCTTAATTCCTGCTCACTGTAACGGTAATTATGCCGCTCAGAAGCAGTTTGAGCTTGCCACCAGGTAGCCTCGTTACGTCCGTGTAAGCGCAGATAAGCTGTGTGGGTTGTGACGTAAAGCTGAGGCTCGAGCAACCTATCCAGTTGTGGATAATCGCAGCTCACCCACATAATGTCATGGTCGCGGCAAGTCTTCAGCACGCTAGGGTCATCCCAACTACCATGTCTAAACGCAAGCGCTACAGGTTGTCCTTTGAGGTGCTGCAGACAGCCTGCTAGATAACGCCTGCTGTCAGGATCACGCCGAAAGCTGTAGGGAAACTGTAAGAGGTAGCTAGCCAGCACTTTAGCCTCATGTAAGGGTGCCGTTGCTGCTAGCAGCGCTTGATAATAGCTTGCCTCCGCTGTACGGTCATGCGTGACCGACTGATGAACTTTCACCAGTACCTTTGTCTGCCCACGTGTCTTGTCCACCATGCCTGCAAACACACGCTCACTTGGTAGCGCGTAAAAGCTACTGTTGAGTTCGACAATCGGAAAGTGCTGCGCGTAATAGCCTAAATAGTCACTACTCGCCACGTTTGCTGGGTAAAATAAGCCACGCCAATCGTCGTTGGTATAGCCGCTTGTACCAAGCCATAGCCGTGCTGCTGGCGTGTCCACTGCTTGGTCACACGTTGATGGTACTACTGAGTTTGATACAATTGATTTTGACGACATTGATCCCAGATAGCATTGACTTTAAGATGACGTTGACTTTAGGTAACATCGGGTTTAGATGACATCGAACTTATCAGATAGCGTTAAATGCAACAGTATTAAATCCTGACGGCTTTAGACTTGATGATGGATCTAGTAACGTTGAACTTGATACCCCTAGAAATTGGATACCACTAGGATTTGATAATACTAGATTCGTAGCAAGCGCTTAACTTCTCTCATCAGCTTTTCCACGGTGTAGTTGGTGTAGTTTGCGTGAAGTAGCATCCTCGAGCCAAGGTACACACCTTGTAAATGTGAACGTTTTTCACAGCATGTTCCTTTATTTTACCTCATTATTTAAAGTGAGATGATGCGCTCAGCGTAATGATGTTGCTACGCTAACGTTAAAACTACTTTACTAATAACATCAGCCTAAGTTACAAGAAAAAGCTGTGTGCTGCTTATTAGGCTGGATAAGTGCACCGTTGCGTTTAGAATATCAGTAACCCATTTAAGACAAAGCTGTGGAACCACTAGTTTATGATCAAGCAACTGAGAACGTGAGCGCATCAAAAAATGAGAATATGAGCTTGCTCGACACATTGATGCAAGTACGCAACACACCTTGCAGGAGTTTTTATTATGAGTATCAGTACAGATGAAGCCACAACGCTTCCGCCTAAAATTATGGTGGTCGAAGATGAGGCACTAGTTGCCAAGCACATTCACACCAGTTTGATTGAAGCAGGTTATGAAGTTACGCCCATTGTCTCAACGGGTCACGATGCTATTGCAACGGCTCGAGACACCCTACCTGACCTAGTCATCATGGACATTAACTTGCGTGGCAGTATGCGTGGCACCGAAGCGGCTGCCTATATTTACGAGCGTTTTGGCATTCCCATCATATTTTTGACTGCCCACACCGACAAACACAGCCTCAGTGAAGCTAAAGCCTCACAACCGCTTAGCTATTTAATTAAGCCATTTGATGATGCTGAACTTTACAGCAACGTGGAGATGGCCCTCAATAAACACAAAGAAATTAAAAAACTTTACGAGCATGGGCAGCATCTTGTTAAAATTATCGAAAATTCACAAGATATTATTATGGTGGTTGACGAAGACGGTATCATCCGCTACGCAACACCTGCACTGACTAAGTTGCTAGGTTGGCGTTTGGAAGAAGCCTTGGGGAATCCGCTCTGGTTTGCCTCTCATGAAGATGACATTGAGCAACTCTGCAATACCTTTGAAGCTGCTCAACACGCAACCCGCGGGCACCCTGCTTATGTGATTGAGTACCGCCACCGCCACCGCGAAGGGCATTACTTGTGGCTCGAGGCCATGAGCCGCCCTACCTATGAACAAGGTAAATTTACGGGCACCGTGTGGGACGCCCGGCTTATTCAAGAGCGCCGCCGTAAAGTGGCCATGCTCGAGCAGATGGCCTTCACCGACACCACAACCGGCCTTGCCAACGAGCGTATGCTTGCCCAGCAAGGCGTGTTAATGCTTTCAAAAAGTAATAATGTAAGTTTGCTGTACGTCAACCTTGTTGGCTTAGATGATATTCACGGTGAGCAAGGTCAGCGGGTCAGTAACGCCATGTTGCGTGAAGCCGCTGGACGACTTGAAGAAAGCATTCGCCACAACGAACAAGACGTATTTGCACGTTTAGGTAGTAGTGACTTTGCGTGTTTATTTGCAGATTGCGACGTAGAAACTGCCCAAACCCTAGCAACTAGCATTCAAAATATACTTTCAGGTGCTTACGAAGACGTTGATAGTGACCTAGAACTTCAGGTAGCTGTGGGGGTTGCCGTCTTTCCAGACCATGCTAGCGACCTCGAGAATCTGCTTACTGCTGCCGACGTTGCCATGCACCAAGCCAAGCGTCAAGGCAGTGGCGTGGTAGTAAGCCAATCTGAAAAAGTTTGATGCTCTGCACGTATAGCTTCTGTTAGTAAGCGCTAAGACTTCTACATTTGAGGGCTTGAAAATGACGTTTCACGTTATAGGTGGCAGCTTTTAGACATCAATCTCAAAGTCAATACTTCGGACAAGTATCGAATATCAGAGATTGATTTGCGTCACAGATACAATTTGGCGCTCTAGTGTTAAAATCTCATTTGCGTCTGTGACGGGCTTTATAAAAAGTGTCCGAACTGTTATCAAAGTAGCAAACTCGTAAGATAATTTGTGTCGGCCTAGGTTCGTAACTTTAGATTGGTAAAACTTACCCACACGTTCCTCGAGCGCAAACGTGATGTAGACCGTCAACCATCCCCTCATAAAGTACGTTAGATATCGGGTTAACGACCTCAACCGTATTGTTTGTCTTAGACCTAACCCGCATGGGCGCGTAAGATGGGTGGTGTGGATAGCACGACCATTCGTAATTTTTCAATCATCGCCCACGTTGACCACGGTAAATCTACCTTGGCTGACCGTGTGCTGGAACTGACTCAAAGCGTCTCTGACCGCAACCGCCGTGACCAAATGCTGGACACGTTGGAATTAGAGCGCGAACGAGGCATCACCATCAAAGCTAGCCCCATGCGCCTTTACTACCAAGCTAAAAACGGTCAGCGCTACATGTTTAACCTTATTGACACCCCCGGACACGTGGATTTTAACTATGAAGTCTCGCGGGCACTGCGCGCGTGTGAGGGCGTGCTGTTAATTGTAGACGCCGCCCAAGGGGTGGAAGCACAAACCATTCAAAACGCCTACCTTGCTGTTGACAATGGGCTCGAGGTCTTCCCGATTGTTAACAAAATAGATCTACCGAACGCCGATCCTGAGGGTGCTATTGCTGAACTCGAAGAGGTTGTGGGCATTCCTGGTGATGACGCCGTGTTTGTGAGCGCCAAAACTGGCGAGAATGTTGCAGCCGTGCTCGAGGGCATCGTCCAACACCTCCCGCCCCCACCGGGCGACCCATGTGCCCCCTTAAGTTGTCTTATTTTTGATGCTGTTTACGACACCTACCAAGGTGTGATTTGTTTTGTACGCGTGTTTGACGGCAGCATTAAATCGGGTGAAACCATCCAAATCATGAGTTCAGGTAAAACCTTTGAGGTTGATAAGGTCGGGTTTTTTGCACCTGAGCCTGCTGTTACCGAAAGCCTCAGCGCGGGTGAAGTAGGTTGGGTTACAGCTAGCATTAAAAACATTGAAGATACCCAAATTGGGGATACCATCACAGGGGCAAGCAGACCAACCTCAACTGCCATTGAGGGCTTTAAGCCGGCTCAACCCGTTGTGTTTACAGGGCTTTATCCAACCGAGTCAGACGACTACCCTAAACTACGTGAGGCGCTCGAGAAACTTGGCTTAAACGACGCTGCATTCACCTTTGAAGCAGAAACCTCGCAAGCGCTTGGCTTTGGCTTTCGCTGTGGCTTTTTAGGGCTTTTACACGCAGACATTGCCCAAGCGCGCTTAGAACGCGAATTTGATTTGGGACTTATCGCTACCGCGCCTGCTGTGGTCTATCACGTGACGACCACTGACGGCGTCACTCACAAGATTCAAAACCCGGCTGAACTGCCGTCACCTGACCGCATTGAGAGCATTGCCGAGCCGTTTGTGCGCATGAGCGTGTACACACCAGAAGACTATGTTGGTAATGTGATGGGGCTGTTACAAGAGCGCCGTGGCGAAATGCAAGACATGGTCTACCACGGCAAACGGGTGGAACTTCGCTATGAAGTGCCCTTTGGTGAAATTCTCTACGACTTTCACGACCGCCTCAAAAGTTACACGCGTGGTTACGCTAGCATGGATTACGAAATTATGGAATACCGCCCCGGTCACTTGGTCAAAATTGACATTTTGGTGAACGAAGAAAAAGTGGACGCCCTGGCCGTAATTGCTCACCACGACAAAGCCTATACTATCGGCAGAAAAATTGTGGACCGCATGGCGGAGGTTATTCCCCGGCAGATGTTTGCGGTGCCGATTCAAGCAGCCATCGGCGGCAAGATTCTAGCAAGGGCTACCGTGCGTGCATTCCGCAAAGACGTAACCGCCAAGTGCTACGGCGGCGATATTAGCCGTAAACGCAAGCTGCTTGAAAAGCAGAAAAAGGGCAAAGAACGCATGAAACAGTTAGGCGTGGTCGAAGTTCCTCAAGAAGCGTTTTTAGCGGTGCTAGCTGCGGATGAGTAGATATTTCCCTCAAGCTAAGTCACTGATGACACTGATCTAACTTAAAGCTGCCTTCATCTTTCGAGCTTAGACACTTACTCATGAACAAAATGAGCGTGGCTCACTTGACTTTTAGGCACGTCCCTCGTTACGATTTGAGCAACAGATACGTTGCAATTCATTGCTGTGGGTCTTATCTATCATCTTCAATAAGATGTGATAGAGAAGGCTCGAGCCGGTTGATGTCCTAGCATCACTTGCTGTCACGTTTGTGAAGGCATCCTGCTGAGTATTGATTTGTCAGTGATTGCAACATTTATCTGAGACTTTGTACAACGAGAGGATGTCTATGAAAACTGTTGTAAGCTTACTCGCCGCTGCTTTGTTGAGTTTAGCTGTCGCTCAATACGAGGGCGTTAGCATTGACATTGTGACCTTTACAGGCCCACAAATCGCTGAACCTTTACAGCGCCGTGCACCTGAATTTGGTGAACTCACAGGGGCCACCATCAACGTCATTACCGTGCCGTTTTCTGATCTTTATCAACAAGTGCTAACTGATTTTGCAACAGGTACTAACAGCTTTGATGGCGCAGTCTTTGCACCTCAGTGGATGGTGGACTACATCGTCCCTGGTTATTTGGAAGACTTAACGGCCTCAATTGAAGCTGATGACGCTATTGAATGGGACGATATTGGCACCTTCTTCCGTGACTTTAGCTCAACTTACCAAGGTAGCATCTACACTATTCCGCTTGATGGCGACTTTTTGATGGTTTACTACCGCACGGATGTACTAGGTGACATCGGTATGGACCCACCCCAAACCTGGGATGATTACCTAGCTATTGCCGAAGCTGCTGACAGCATGGACATGAACGGCGACGGTGAAGCCGACTATGGCAGTTGCATCGGTAAAGCTCGCAACAACCAAGCCTACTGGTTCACAACCTCTATTGCGGCACCTATGTTGCAATACGAAGGCACCTCACAGGGTGTGTTTTTTGACCTAGATACCTTTGAGCCGTTAATTGATAATCCTGGGTTTGCAAGAGCGGTTGAAATTTACAAAGCCACCACCGAATTTGGCCCACCCGACGAACTCAACCTTGGTGTTGGTGATACCCGCGGTCTGTGGACAGCTGGCCGCTGCGCGCTTACGCTTGACTGGGGCGACATTGGCACTCTGGCAATCGCTGAAGGTAGCATGGTCGCAGACACGACTGGCTCAACAATCAACCCAGGCTCAACGATGGTTTTGAACCGTGCAACTGGCGAACTGGAAACCTGTACCGATGACCTTTGCCCCTTCCACGTGGGTGGCGTTAACTACGCCCCGTTTGCAGCTTTTGGCGGTTGGTCAGGTGCCATTAACGCAGCAGCTGACCCTGAAGTTAAAGAAGCGCTCTATGCCTTCTTTAGCTACGTGAATCAACCTGCTCAGTCCAACCAAGACGTGACCCAAGGCATCACCGGGTTCAACCCTTACCGCGTGTCACAATTTGAAAACACGGGCCCTTGGATTGAAGCTGGTATGAGTGAAGCTTTTGCTGAAAACTACCTAGGTGCTATTGAAGCTAGCCTTAACAGCCCTAACATGGTGCTTGACTTGCGCATTCCGCAGAACCAGCGTTATCAGCAAAATGTTTTGGATACCGCACTTGCGCAGTATTTGGCTGATGAACTTGACTTAGACGAGACACTCGAGCAAATTTCAATTGGCTGGCAAGAAATCACCGAGGAACTTGGCTTAGACGCTCAACAGGATGCCTACATCGGCACCCTAGGTGTTGAACGTTAAGACCTAACATAACGTCCAAAAGACTTAATTAACAACGATTTAGTTGAGGTGGCACACGTCACCTCATTTTTTTGTGAGCCCTAGTGCTAGCTAACTCACAGGAGATTGCGATAAACTCGAGTTGTCACATCCTTACCCAGTTTGATTAAGCCTTTTGAAACGCGCTGAGGCTTATATCACCAGCTAGCTACGCTACTCGAGTCCATCAATCACTATGATCTTGATGTTTTTTAGAAGGATACTACGTGGATAATCAAGTTTTATCGCAGCAATCTAAACCAACTTCCCACACAGATGAAAGTCGCCTACGCCGCTGGTTTGACCACAACGCAGGTAACATCTTCTTACTGCCTTCAGTGATGATTGTCTTGGCGCTGTCTATTTTTCCGTTACTTATTTCAGCGTATTTGGCACTCTCGAGGCTCCGCTTTGTGCAGGGCGGTTTTGAAATTACTTTTGTGGGGTTGCGCAACTTTAGAAAACTTATAACAGGTAGCGAGCGGCGGCACTTTCGAGGCGACTTAGAAGCCATCACACCTGTTCAGTGGGTCATTGTTGGGCTAGTAACAGTGCTACTTTGTTATGCGCTTTACCGCTACCTACGCGGCAGCAAGGTGAGCATTGGCGGGATTATTTATAGGCTTATCTCGTTTGCCATTCTTGCTTGGGGTAGCTATTTTATCATGCAAAATTTAAGCCCTGAAGGCCGTCCTGGCACGGTTGTGGTAACACTTATTTACGTCTTTGTAGGGCTTGCGTTTCAGTATCTTATCGGGCTTGGGCTGGCCCTACTAACCACCCAAAATATAGCTGGCAAACGCTTTTTTCGGGTGATCTTTTTACTTCCTATGATGATTACCCCGGTGGGCATCGGCTACACCTTTCGGATGATTACCGACACCAGCAAAGGACCGTTCAAACCCCTCTGGCAAGTCTTTGGTCTCACCGATTTTTCGTGGGTGACCGACCCCTGGGGCGCGCGTTGGGCGGTGATGATTACCGATATTTGGCAGTGGACGCCGTTTATGTTCATTATTTTGCTGGCAGCCATTGAAGCACTTCCCCAAGAATTGTTTGAGGCTGCTCACGTGGACGGTGGTGGGCGCTGGCAGATTTTTTGGTACATTACCTTGCCGCAAATTGTGCCAGTGAGTGCGACTATCATTCTCATTCGGATGATTGAGGCGTTTAAGATTGTGGATTTACCAAATATTCTTACCTTTGGTGGGCCGGGTACAGCGACAGAATCGCTCACTTTACACGCATTCTTTTCGTGGCGCACATTGGATGTTGGTGCGTCAGCGGCAGTTGCTTACATGCTGATGTTTATGTCGTTATTTATCTGTATTACCTACACTAATCTGGTTTACCGTAGGGTGGTGAGCTGATGGCGCTACCTACTGCCTCCCCCACGACCTCGAGCACATCAGAAACAACCTCAGCTTGGACACGCTTTTTCAAAAGTAGAGGCTTTAACCGCCCTTCGCCTGCAAGTACAGTTGGCTCTTATCTACTATTAGGCTTTTGGGCGTTTATTGTGTTGTTTCCGCTGTACTGGGTGCTAGTGACGTCCTTTAAGTTACCTGTTCACGTAAATGAAGGTCCACTTTATGTACCATTTGTGGATTATCAACCGTCGGGACATGCGTGGAGGTACGTGTTTGTAGACGTACGCCGCGATATGGTGCGCCCGTACATCAACACGGTGATTGTGTCGTTAGCGAGTTCGGTGTTGGCAGTACTGTTTGGTGGAACCGCCGCCTACGGACTTACTCGCTTTAAGTACCGCCCCAGAATTGCAGGCGTATTGTTATTTGTAGCGCTCACAGCACTAGTAATTACAGGCGTGAATTTGGGCGTGCCGTGGCAATTTTTGCTGCTGGTGGCGACCGTCATCTTTTTTGTGGCACTGCGGCCCTTAGCTAAGCGCTTTCCCAAGTCGGCAGGCAACAGTGATATTGCCTTTTGGCTCATCTCACAGCGTATTTTGCCGCCCGTGGCCGTCGTCATTCCTATTTACGTGATGTTTCAGCAAGTGGGTTTACTGGATACACGCATGGCGCTCATTATTACCTACATGGCGGTGAATTTGCCGATTGTGGTGTGGCTCATGCGAGATTATTTTGTGAGTATTCCTGTGGAGTTAGAAGAATCTGCCAAGGTTGATGGTGCGTCTCCCTACCGCGTGTTTTGGTCAATTGTTTTGCCACTGTCTGTGCCTGGTTTGGTTGCCACGTTCCTGTTTGTCCTGGTATTTGCCTGGAACGAATACTTGTTAGCACTGTTTTTGTCCCGCGCTGACGCACAGACAATGCCGCTTTTGGTCGCTGCTCAAAACGCGACGCGCGGGCCACAGTGGTGGTACATGAGCGTGTACATTCTCATTATGATTATTCCGGTGGTGGTGCTAGCGATTTTGCTCGAGCGCTACATCTCCAGAGGGCTGCTTGTTGGCGCTGTCAAGGGCTAACCCATTACTGGATATTCCAGCTTCATTTTGGAATGTCACCTATAACGCCGCTTGTTATCCAGGTGCGCCAGGGTTAAACGGGCTTTCTGAGGGTGCCAACTGCCAACACTTTGCCTACAGCTTGCTGCGGCATTTTGGGCTTAGTGTACCGGGATTTCGCTCGAGCAACCTATGGGAAGACACAACCTACACACATCACGTAGATGCCTTTGAACCCTTCGACTTACTGCTTTGGAACAGCAAACCTCGAGCTTGGGGTGCCCACGTTGGGGTTTATTTGGGTGAGGAGCAGGTGATTCATCTAGCGAAAAGCGTAGGTAAACCTGCGGTTTGGTCGTTGAGTGAGTTTAGGCTCGAGCCTGCCTACCAACATTTCATCGGGGCCAAGCGCGTTCAGCCTCAATCAGAGAATAATGCTACTAGCACTGGCTAACTCACCCACTGCCATGCATACCAGATTGTCATAAGGTTCAACACCAGCGTGATAATAAGCAAAACTTGATCAAATGGCGCATAACTAGGTAAGCCAACAAGATTAAACACAAAAAAGAAGCCTGCCACACTTATGTTTGACCAGCGGTTAATAGGTTGAGGCAGAATAAGCGACACCACAATCATCACAATAGGAATCACCATAAGCAGGGCAATTAGCACCCACATCAGCGGGGTAGCTGGTGTACCTGCGAGCGTGCCAAACTCGACATCGCCACTCATAATCCGCAACACGTCGCCGAGTAAATAGGTGAGCATGACCGCCACCCAAAGAAATGCTAAGACAATACGAACGTCAATCATGTTGAAAGAGTTGAAAGAATAAATAAACTAATAACTAACATTACCCACCTGACTTTGTATCACGATCTGCACAGCCATACCTCACGACTAAAAGTGGCAACCCCAAGTCGCGAACTTTACGTAATATTCCATATAGCGCGGCTTGGTCTGTGACATCACCTGTAAGCAGTGTTGTGCCATCTGGGTCTAGGGTAATGGTGAAATCCTCAAACCAAGTCGTCCAATCAGCGCCTAGATGTCCCTGCAAACGAATGGACAAAAGAGAAGGAGGTTTTTGCTGTGACATAAACATCACCTTCAAATACTGGCTGATGAACTTGTCTGCCTCGAGCTAGTACTGCTGCCAACAAGTTTTGTACCTACAACTTGATTTATCAACTAAGCGAACTTAGGAGCCAGATTTGGCTTAGACCAGCGCCATGCATGCCAGATAATTACCAGCAGCACAAACACTTCAATGGTGGCAATCAAAATGTAATGAGGTTTAAGCGAACCACCGCCGATGATGAAAGCTATGGTTACCACCGCTGCAATGATATTTGACCAGCAATTTGGTCTGCGGGTTAAGAATCTGGAAAAGAAGACCATAGCAATAGGAATTTGAAACATAATTGCGCCACCTAACATAAGCTGACTCACCGGAGTTGCCCCGGCAAGTTCAACGAGTGCTTCCTGCGTTCCCGGAATATAAAGTCCCAAAATATCGGCAAAGCCCATGTTGAACAAAACGAGTATCCACAACGTTGAAAGTTTTTCTCGAATATCTACCATGTTGACGCTCTCTTTCGTTGGATGTAAGTGTTACACCACGGCAGTGCAGTATTTTGGTAAGCAAACGTGTCACATTCATCTGATGTTGGCATCAAGCACGGCCACAGAACACTCATACAACGTGTTGCAACAACAAAGCCTGTGACAGGTTTTAGTCGCGTTGTCTAACTGTTTATGAGCATAGGCCCAGGCGTAACTACCTGCCTAGACACTAAAGTGTTGTTGGATGGTGTTGCTTACCAGTGGTGTTGTGAGGATGTTGCTATGAAGATGTTGTTATGAGTGAATGTTTTAGAGCAACCCTAACTCGCGGGCTTTGGCAACGGCTTCGGTGCGGTTACGCACTTGCAACTTGCCAAAAATACGGCGGTTGTGCCCTTTGATGGTATCTAACGAGCGAAATAAACGCGCGCCAATATCTCGGTTGGAAAGTCCTTCAGCCACGAGAGTCAGTACATCTAATTCACGGGCTGTTAAAGGCTCGAGCAAAAGCTCAGCAGCGCGTTGGACTTGCTTATCTGCCTCAGCTGTGTTGGAAATAGCCTTGTCAGCATCACCCGTGTGATCTTCCTCGAAGGCAGCTACTAACGCTTCTAAATACTCACCAAATTGCCCTTGCGCGCTGATTGTAGCTATCCGTTTTTGAAGCTTGCCTTGGCCTAAAACACGGTCTTCATCTACAAAAAGGCGAATATAACCACCTGCTGAGGCTAGACTTAGGGCGTCTTCCAAACATCTTTGGGCGTTGGCGTCATCATTAAGTTGGTCAAAGGCAAGGGTTTGCAAGATGCGTGTTTTGAGTTGTTCGTCTAGCCAGTGGTTAGCTGAAACGTGACTGTAGTAGGTGGTGAGATGCTCGAGCGCACCCTCAGTTTGTCCTTCAACTAGGAATAACCGTACTTGGCTCAAAGGAACATCGTGTGACTGTGCAAGTTGGGCAGCCTCAGCGTATTTGCCTTGTTCCAACAAGGTCGTGACTTGTAGGTCGACAACATCTGGCAAACGTCCTATAAAGTTTTTTTGCTGTATTTCTCGAGCCGTCCTATCAAGCAATCTAGCCGCACCTAAGCTATCACTTTGGACAAGTTTTAAGCGCGCCAGAATAAGCTCACCATCTATAAAATTGTCTATCATCTCAATACGCTTGCCAAGTGCTAACCCCGTCTGAGCGTAGTTTTCAGCACGCGTCAACTTATTTTGAGCATAGTAGGTGCGCGCTAGACCAATGTAGGCTTCGCAAGCCGTAGGTCTAGGCGGGTCGCCGGCAAGGTCCAATACGCGGCTGTAACAGGTCTCAGCATCAGCAAGCTGGGTGTCACATTCGTAAATAATGCCCAACCCGGTGGTAGCTACAACATTGATAAACACATTGCCAGACGCCTCACACATGGCTATAGCTTCTTGGTAAGCTTGGCGCGCTGCTGCTCGCTGCCCTTGCATTTGGTAGGCAAGACCGAGTTTCCAAGTTGTCGCAGTACGCACTGCCGTACTCGTTTCGTGCAGGTAATCAAGTGCTTTTTGCGAATACTGAATAATTCCTTGCACGTCGTGCTGGGTAGCTGCAAGTAAACCCCGAATCGCGGCAATATGCCCAATAAGATTGCGGATGCTGTCATCCTCTGGCAGACCGTAAATAGCGCGTTCAGCCGCTGTTAACGCGGATTCTACTTGGCTGTTTTGTCCAGTCATTGACAGGGCAGATGCATACATAACCCACAATGATGGGTGCGCGTTGCGAGTTTCATCGTCTAAACTGCCGAGCCATGTAAGCACAGGTGCGATGACACCTCGAAAGTGGATCGGTGTGCCGCCACCCTCAATTAAACGGCTAGCGAGGGCAACGTCACCTGCTTTGGCTGCGTGTTGAAAGGCCGCAACATCTAGTCCGGCGCGTTCGTACCAAATACTTGCCCGCAGGTGTAGGTCGTTCACTGAGATGACCTCAGCTGAACCTGAGCTAGCCTTGTGCTGCATTAACCGCTGCTGCAACAACTCCCCAAACAAATGATGATAGCGGTACCACTGGCGCTCGCTGTCTAAGGGGACGAGGAAAACATTAGCGCGCTCGAGCCGCTCGAGGAGTGTTTGACCTTCACCCTCAGCGAGTCCTACCACAGCATCGCACAAAGTCCCACAAAAACGCTCGAGGACCGCTGTCCGTAACAAAAACGTCTGCACCTCGTCAGCTTGCTGATGAAGCACCTCGGTGATGAGATAATCCAGCACAAAACGGTGACTGCCTGTAAACGAGGTAATAAACTCATGTGCGTCAGCTTGACCTTGTAACGACAGTGCTGCGAGTTGCAGGCCAGCTATCCAGCCTTCTGTACGCGTCTCGAGCAATTGAATGTCAGCTTCTGACAAGTCCAAGTCCATGACGTCATTTAAGAAAGCAGCACTTTCGTCCGCTGTAAAGCGCACGTCTTGCGCGCGCAATTCATTGAGCTGGCCACGGGCACGCAACCGCGCCAGAGGTAGTTGCGGGTCTTCCCGCGTGGTAATGACCAGATGCAGTGTAGGCGGTAGATGTGCCACCACAAACCGCAGCATGTCGTCTACAGCAGCATTGTCGATGACATGATAGTCGTCCAGCACGAGCACAGCCGGTGCTGATACGTCAGCAAGGTCGTTTACCAACATGGTAAGCAAGGTTTCAGGTGCAGACACCTGTGATGACTGCAACATGGCCAAAACACCCTCGCCAATGTCTGGCTGGAGGGTTTGCAGTGCGCTCACAAAATAGCTCAAAAAGCGCCCTGAGTCGTTGTCATCCTCATCTAAAGACAGCCAAGCAACAGGTTGCTGAATACTAGCAAGCCACTGGCTGACCAAGGTGGTTTTGCCAAAGCCGGCTGGCGCGCACACCAAGCTAAGGTTACAGGGTGAGGCCGCCAACAACCCTGCGTTCAAACGGGTGAGTAAGCGCGCCCGCACCACCCCATCTGTACGGGCGACGGGTGGATAGAGTTTGGTAGTTAGTAAGGCGAGGGTCATGAGGGGAGGCTCGAGCTATACAACGGGCTTACCTGCCAGTGTGTCGTAGCTATATCAATGGATGATGTAAACACGTAATAGACGCACGTCACAGGTGTATTAAAGAACCATGCAACCTAAAACAACTCACTGCGGTAATGTTGTGCCTAGTTTACATCAACATTGTGCACTACAACATCGTACACGCTAAGAAGTAACCTTTTTTAGAAACCCCTATATCGGTATGTTTTGCTTCCTTTTGTCGTCTCCTGCTATCTGGCTGGCATCATCAAGTACACTATGGCTATGCTTAACCGCGTGTTCAAGCGTCTTCGTAAAGGCCCTCGTACCCTCAGCATTCGTACCCAAGTGGCGTTGGTCGTTGCAGCGTTATCTATGCTTCCCAACCTCGTCGTGGTGCTTTTTTTGCTTTTGCCTATCGTACGAGATGCCACCGAAATGCCGACCAGAGCCATTTTACCGCTGGTTACGTGGGGTGTGGCGCTCCTCGCTATATCAGTCAGTGTGGGTTATTTTTTATCCAAACAACTACTCAGTCCCCTGTCCAAAGCTAGTCAGCAAATTACCGCGATGCAGCGCGTGACTAGTCGACTTGCTCAAGCGCAACTCTACGTTCGTGAAGACGAACCGCGCGAAGTTCGTGAATTAAAGTTAGCGTTTAACAACTTGCTGAAACAAGTCCACCGCGAGCAATCCCGCCGCAGTGCATTCTTGGCTACGTTAATGCACGACCTCAAAACCCCCTTAGTGGCAGGCAACCACTTGCTAGGCGTCATTCGAGATAATGACAACCTCCCCAGAGAAGAACGTATTACCCTAATTGCGCAGCTACTGCGGGAAAACCAAAAGCTGATTGAACTTTTGCAAAAAATGGTTGAAGCCCACAAGTATGAACGGGAAGGTGTACCGCTGCGGAAGGTGCCGTTTAACCTCGAGGAAGTTGCTGAACTTGTTATTGATCGGGTGGCACCGCTTGCTGAAAAGCGCAACATTCATATGGAAGTACGCGGTCACGCTAAAGCGAACATCGACCCACGGGAGTTAGAACGCGCCCTGTATAACTTAGTGAGTAACGCCGTGCGCTACGCGGAGAGCCGCATTCGTATTGAGGTGTTTGCAGGCCTCATTCGGCTATCTGACGACGGCCCGGGTTTGCCCGCGCCACTCGAGAAACTGGCCGAGCCATTTAACGCTCAACCCATCACCATTGCTGGGCAGCAGTACACCGCTGGTACAGGCGGCCTTGGTTTGTTTATTGCGCGCCGCATCATCGAAACTCACGGAGGGCGTTTAACGACCGAAGCTACCAGCTCAGCAGGTACGATTATGCTGATTTATTTAGGTTGATTTATTTGGTGGTGGCTCGAGCTTGACTACCCCCTTATCAGCAGCATTACCAGAGCTTTGAAAACATCACCTGACTTAGTTTGCTATATGAATAGCACCTCAACGATGTGTTAATGAGGCTGTTACTCTTCAATTTCTCCTTCACCATCATCTTCCTTTTCCTGTGCGCGACTTGTACATAAGCCAAGAGTAAATCTCCCCATCGCCCTTTCTTGAAGCACACCGCTCGACATAGGGTCTCCTAACAGCACCTTATACAACTGCTACTAAACAAGTTCCGCTTTATGCGTTTTAGATCACGCAGACGGTATACTGATGAACGTGTCACACGATCAACTCAGCCATGACGAACTGCGCCGCATTACCCTATTTACCGATTTAGATGATGACGCCCTCACCTGGCTAGCTGAACATGCCAACGTCTATCACTACCCAGATGGTGAATTAGTGTTTCGTAATGGCGATCCTGCTGATGAAATGACGTTGATAATAGCAGGTGGGTTTGCCGTTTTTGCCAATGGACAAGTCGTCTTTCGTGCCGATGCAGGAGAGATAGCTGGCACACTACCCCACTCGCGTATGACGCATGTTAGTGCAGATGGTAGAGCCGTTGGTGACACGATTATCGGTGGCATTCACCGTGACCATTTTCCAGAGATGTTGGCGCGTATTCCCATTCTGGACGCGCGTTTGGTCGCACGTATGTCCGACCGCATTCGAGACGTTGCCAAAAAAGAGCAACAGCAAGAAAAGCTGATGGCGTTAGGGAAACTCTCAGCTGGACTCGCCCATGAACTCAACAACCCAGCAGCTGCCTTAGAACGCACCGCAGGCGCGTTGCAAGACCGCTTAGATATGCTGATGGGTCTTACCACGCGCCCTATGCCAGAGGTGCTCGTTGGGCCGTTTGAAGAGGTGCTTCGTACCGCATCTGCCCCTGACCTCTCGAGCCTTGCCCGCAGCGAACGTGAAGACGACCTTAGTGATTGGCTCGAGGACCGCAGTGTGGATAGCGCCTGGGAAGTTAGCGAGAGTTTGGTTGATGTCGGCCTCACCCAAGAAAGCCTAGCAACGTTACTTGCCCCAATAAACGAGGCTGATGTGAACTGTGCCGTGCGCTGGCTGGATATGCTGGCCAGTTTGCAAACCATGGCCCGCGACATGCAGCAAGCTGCGAGTCATATTGTGACGCTCGTTCAGTCGGTCAAAACCTACACCCACATGGACAGAAGCACTGGGTTAGAACTCTGCGACGTACGCGAAGGCCTTAACAGCACCTTGGTCATGCTAGGGCACAAGCTAAAAACCAACAACATCAACGTGACCACCGACTACCCAGATAACGTTCCCGAGGTACCAGCCCGTGTTGGCGCACTCAACCAAGTCTGGACGAACATTATTGACAACGCCATAGATGCCATGCAAGACGCAAACGACGCGCAGTTGAAGATCATGCTCGAGCCAACCCCCACCTGCTTATATGTCACGATTAGCGACAACGGCTCGGGCATTCCCAAAGACGTTCAAGCACGCATTTTTGAACCGTTTTTTACAACCAAAGATGTTGGTGAAGGTACAGGTCTAGGTTTAGATATTGTCGCGTCCATTGTTAAAGATCAACACAGCGGTGTCATTGAGCTTGAATCTGAACCAGGTCATACTGCGTTTACAGTGCAGCTACCTTTATCGACATAACGTTGAATTGATGTCATTGCTTTGTTGATGTCATTGTTTTGCCAATGCAATGCGCAATATTTTACCAACATGCTTCGTGTAAGGATAACCCTCATCGTGCTGATGACAACTAAAGACACCCACCATAAACATCTTCGTACACATACGTGACATGATGAGATTAATCTTGACGCTGGCGGTATCATGAACTATCAAGCCATTGCGATAACATCTTGAAGCCTGACGTCATTCACTACAATAAATTTATCAAGGTGACTAAGAATATACACTTACTTATCTGAAGGAGTAGCTTATGGCTAAACCCGCCATTTTAGCTGTTGATGACGAAGCTGAGGTCTTGCGCGCACTGGCCCGCGACCTGCGTAAAACCTACGGACAGGACTACCGGATTTTACGCGCAGAAGGTGGGCAGGCGGCGCTCGAGGCTGTGCTCGAGCTGCAAGAACGCGCTGAACCTTTGGCGCTGGTTGTCTCTGACCAACGTATGCCCGTTGTCTCTGGCGTGCAACTGCTTGAACGCGTTGCCGAGGCATTTCCAGCCGCCAAACGGGTGTTACTCACCGCCTATGCGGATACAGACGCGGCTATCACCGCCATCAACCAGTCCAAAGTTCACTATTACTTGCTAAAACCTTGGAACGACGCTAGCCTCTATCCTGTTGTAGGTGATTTGCTGGACGATTGGCAGAGTAGTTACCGCCCAGGCTACGAGGGTCTGCATGTTATCGGTAGCCGCTGGTCAGCAGAAGCCCACGCGATCAAAGACTTTTTGGCGCGTAACCAAGTTCCCTACACCTTTGCCGACGTGGAAACAGATGACGACGCCAAAGCCGCCGCTGCCCGTTATGACAGTTTGCCGCTCGTTCACGTACCCGGTGAAGACATGCTAGTTGCCCCCAGTGTAGCTGAGGTCGCTAGCAAAGTGGGCTTACAAAGCCAAGCTGCTCGCCCGTTTTATGACCTGGCCATTGTGGGCGCGGGCCCAGCCGGGTTAGCTGCAGCCGTTTATGGTGCGTCTGAAGGCTTAGAAACCGTGCTAATTGAAGGTCAAGCTCCCGGCGGTCAAGCGGGCACCAGTAGCCGCATTGAAAACTATTTAGGTTTTCCAACTGGGCTTTCTGGTGGAGATTTAGCGAGACGTGCTGTCACCCAAGCACGCCGCTTTGGGGTAGAAATTTTAACGCCCCAACAGGTTACCCGTATACGGGTAGAGGGCCCTTACCGCATTTTGGAACTTACCGATGGCAGTGAGGTCTCGAGCCACACCGTGATGCTGTCTATGGGCGTGGCCTGGCGCACGCTCCCTGCTGATCCAGACGGCAAGTTTAGCGGCGCAGGTGTTTACTACGGGGCGGCCACAACTGAGGCTATTAACTGTAAAGGGCAGACGATTTATACAGTTGGCGCGGGCAACTCTGCTGGGCAAGCCGCCATCTATTTTGCAAACTATGCCGCCAAAGTAGTCATGCTGGTGCGCGGTGGCTCGCTAGCCGCCAAGATGTCTCACTATTTGGTTGACCGTATTGAGCAAACTGACAATATTGAGGTCATGGTGCATCACGAAATTACGGCGTGTCATGGCGATACCAGCCTCGAGCAACTCACCTTGCATAACAACGAAACCATGGATGAGCACGATGTTCCCGCCCAGTACCTATTTTGCTTTATCGGTGCAGCTCCCCGAACCGATTGGCTCGAGGGAGTAGCAGCCCGTGACGAACGCGGGTTTGTCTACACTGGCGGTGACATTCCTGAACCTGCTATGGCAGCTTGGCCACTACCACGTAATCCGTTTCCGCTAGAAACCAGTGTGCCCGGCGTCTTCGCTGCAGGTGACGTACGCGCGAACTCCATTAAACGGGTGGCCTCTGCCGTTGGCGAAGGTTCTGTTGCTGTATCCACCATGCACCAACATTTAGCCTCACTTTAACTACACCAGCTAGCCATAAGCAGATTCTTAACCCTGCTAAGCGCATCTTTAGAATTATGAGGTGTTCTTAGCAGGGTTAGCTTGTCTTGTTCTGGTTGAGAGATGAACATAGACATGCTACTTGAGCTACTTTCTTGATACACTAAGTACCTCATGAAACGCACGGGCACAAAACGCATTGGCGTCGTTGGCGCAGGCATGATGGCAAGTTGGCACGTAGAACGTTGGTTAGATTTGCAAAGGCTAGGTATAGCAGGACGAGGACACCCCGTTCAGATTGCTGGCATTTTTGATAAAAATCAGCAGCGTGCAGCTGAGCTAGCCAACACCTATACCTGCCCAGCGTTTACGGAGCTTGACGGCTTACTTGCTGCTTGCGACATTGTTGACGTGTGCACGCCCACCGACCAGCATGCAGATGTTGTTGTGTCCGCCGCGCGTGTAGGCAAAGATGTCATCTGCGAAAAGCCAATGGCCCGCAGCTTGCAAGATGCCCAGCGCATGGCAGATGTGTGCGAGCAGGCGGGGGTGCGCCTTTTTATTGCCCATGTGGTGCGCTTTTTTAGCCAGTATGAAGGTGCCAAAGCCGCTCTGGATGCTGGCAAGCTAGGCAGTCCCGGCGTCATCCGGCTTAGTAGGGGCGGGAGTTTTCCGGGTCGTTGGTACGGGGATTATGCTCGAGCCGGTGGCGTTATCTTAGACTTGTCCATTCACGACCTCGACATGGCACGTTGGTGTTTTGGAGAGGTCACGCAAGTTTTTGCACGCGGCCTCACCTTTGACAACATCCCTGAGTGCGACCACGTCATCATCAATCTGCAGTTTGAAAGTGGCGCGCTAGGCCATGTAAGCGGCAGTTGGGCGTATCCAGCTGGTAAGTTTGTGACAGCGCTAGAAGTAGCAGGAAGTGATGGCATCTATGAGTGGAATGGCTTTGCGCCTGACCCTGTGTTAGGTTCGTTTGATGCCGGGAGCGATCTCACCAGCGTGATGAACGACATGGCTAGCCCGCTTGCACCAGAAGATGACCCTTACAGCAAAGAACTTGCCCACGCGCTAGATTGCATCACCACAGGTGCGCCGTTCCGAGTTGAGCCTGCGGACGCACTCGCCACCCTCAAACTTGCATTAGCTGCAACAGCCTCCGTCAAACAAGGAACGCCCATTCGTTTGAGTGAGTTTTCGCCAAGCGCGGCCGATGTTTTAGATACAAAGGTTTTGGCATGAGCAACTTGCGTTTAGGTATCCTCAGTTTTGCGCACATGCACGCGTATAGTTATGCGGCGAGCATCCTCGCGCTACCCAACTGTGAGCTTGTGGCTATTTACGATGACGACGAGGCGCGTGGTCAAGCTTCTGCGGAACAGTACCAGACTACCTACGCGGATGACCTCGAGTCCTTCCTCGCAAATAACTTGGATGGCGTCATCATCTGTTCAGAAAACGCTTACCACCGTAAGCACGTTGAGGCTGCTGCTGGCAAGGTTAATTACATTCTTTGTGAAAAGCCCTTAGCTACTACGTTAGAAGATGGGCGGGCGATGCTCGAGCAGTGCCGCACCACCAACACCCACTTACAACTTGCCTTCCCCGTGCGCTTCGCACCCCCAGTAGAACGCTTACGCAGTGCTGTGCAAGCAGGCAACCTTGGCACGTTGTACTGTGCAACCTGCACGAATCATGGCAAAATGCCCGGCGGCTGGTTTTGTGATACTAGTTTGGCTGGCGGTGGGGCTGTAATGGATCACACCGTGCACGTGGTGGACGCCCTGCGCTGGATAACTGAGGCAGAAGTTACGGAAGTTTATGCAGACATTCGTAGCAGCCTCATGCATCCAAAGGTCAACATTGACGATGCTGGCTTACTGTCCTTTACGATGACGGGTGGTTTGCTAACGCGCCCGCTTATGGTGAGTTTGGATGCGTCTTGGTCACGCCCAGAAGCATACCCAACCTGGGGAAACGTGACACTCGAGCTTGTTGGCAGTAACGGCACGTTATGGGTAGATGCCTTTAAGCAATATGCCACGGTCCACAGCAACACCCTCAGTACACCCGAGCAGCACTACTGGGGTAGCAATATTGACCGCCGCTTAATTGCAGATTTTTGTGAGGCTATTCGCACCCAGCGCACACCTTCTATCACAGGTGAAGACGGACTAAAAGCGCTCGAGGTTGCCCTTGCTGCCTATGAATCTGCACAGCTTGGGCGGCCACAGCATCTGCCTAAACAATAGCCCTTAATGGGTTAGTTGATGTTTTGCTTTTAATTGCATTAGAACTATCTTGAGTAGCGTTTCCATAAACCTCGCATAATTATGACAGTGCAAACATGTGTAAACAATGTGGCGCACATGAATGTTTCATGTGAGGCCATCACATAAACTAAAAATGTACATAACATCACGTTTAAATAGGTTGTGTGATATTCGTTAGGCTTACGTCGTTTTAACCCGAATACGTTTTCTCGGTTCTGTAAGTATTCGCAATCATCAAGCATATACTCCACTAAGAGCAGCCCCTCGCACTGCTGGTTTAAAGTAGTAGCTTTATCAATCTTCACATGTCTTAGCTAGGTATCTTCATTTAACTCACACAAGGTGACTAAAAACACGATAGCCAAGAGGTTATGAGCCTCGAGTAA
>JBCCBI010000025.1:0-22361 GCA_039034155.1 Deinococcota bacterium
CCACCAGTCCAAAATTAGCGCGTTGGTAATAACCATATCCACTGCGCCATCTGCCCGACTGATGGGAGACTGTCCCATGCCATCGCGAATGACCTTACCGCCACCAAACTTGACCTGGTGTCTGGGTTGACAAACAAGGTCAGCAAGCAGTGGAGATGAAAGCAGCGCAACCCAACTGATGTCATTGCTGTTTGTAACTCACACTACTGATAGCCTCAATTTACATTTTCATTAGAAGTCATTGATCAATATCACGGAGTTATCAGAGATTACATCACTTTTCGGAAATTACATTACTTTTATGTGAGGTTAATTTTAAGGCCAGCTTACAACCATTTATGCGTCTATCTATCAAGAATCATCCCGTTTTTATTAGTTTTTCAGTTGATAACCAACCTAACGGCCTCAAATATGATATGTAAGTGCTTCCATTTGTCATATTTACGTTCAGGCTATTAAGCAAGCAGCGCTTATAAAGTTAACAATCAACAGGCAGATAAACCTTTGCTGAACGCGAACTACCTTGCGTCACATGCAGGGGATAGGTATACTGCAAGGCGGTTAACACCAAAAACAACCTGATTTCTGGAGGTAGGAATGAAACGTCGTGATTTCCTTAAAAAAGCAGGGACAGCTGTCGCTGCAAGTAGTGCTTTTTCACCCTTGATGTTTGCCAACGCGCAAGCAAGTAGTTTTCGCTTTGGCATGGTTACATCTTGGCCAACCTCGCTGGATACTATTTATGGTGGCGCAACCAATACCGCACAGTACATTAACGAGCTAACAGGTGGCGACGTAGAAGTTGAGGTCTTCCCTGCAGGTGCGCAAGTTGGCGGGCTAGAAGTGTATGACGCTGTTTCTAACGGCTCTTTTGAAATGGGCCACACAGCTTCGTATTACTACGTGGGTAAAAACCCTGCCCATGCGTTTTTTACTGCTGTGCCGTTTGGTTTAAACGCCCAACAGCAAGATGCCTGGCTGCTCTCTGGTGGCGGACAAGAACTTTGGGATGAACTCAATGCCACCGATAACCTCATCGCCTTCCCAGCAGGTAACACGGGCGTACAAATGGGCGGTTGGTTTAATACCGAAATTAATAGCCCAGATGACCTCAACGGCCTCAGAATGCGCATTCCTGGCCTTGGCGGACAAGTCATGGGCCGGGCTGGTGTGAACGTGCAACTTATTCCCGGTGGGGAAATTTTTGTGGCGCTCGAGCGCGGTGTCATTGACGCCACCGAGTGGGTTGGTCCTTACGATGACGAAATCCTCGGACTCAACCAAGCTGCCCAGTTCTACTACGCACCCGGTTGGCACGAACCCGGCCCAACCTTGGGTACTTACGTCAACTTGGATGTTTATAACGATCTCCCTAGCGACATTCAAATGGCCATCCGCTTTGCGTCTGAAGCTGCTAACCAGAAGATGCTTGCTGACTACGACGCAAAGAACGGTCCTGCGTATCAACGCCTACTTGAAGCTGGCGTTGAACCACGCACCTTCCCAGATGATGTTTTGGCTGTTCTTGAAGGTCACTCAAACGACATCAACGAAGAAAATGCGGCGGCAGATGACTTCTACGCACGTGTGTACGAAAGCTTCCTCACCTTCCGCAGCAACATTCGTGGCTTCCACGAAGTGGGTGAGTACGCGTTCTTGAACTACGCCCTAACCGACCACAGCATGATGTAATCGTCAAAATTGACGTTAAAACTAGAATGGAGGCGCGGCAAATATTGCTCGCCTCTTTTTTTATGATGAATAATGTTGTCATGGCTGATGACTCAGCACATCTACATATACCTACTCACTTAAACGAGATACGACGCTCGCTCGAGCACCACCTCTCTCCTATTACTGATAGTCCGCAGGTGGAAGCATGGCAGTTGCTCGAGGCCCTTCTTACCAAACCCAAACACATCATCTTAAATGAGATAGCTTCACTCACAGCAGCACAACGTGAAACACTGCGCAGATGGCTAACGCGACGCCTGAACCGCGAACCCCTCCAGTACATTACCCAAACGGCTTATTTCTACGGACTCAAACTGAAGGTCACGCCGGCCGTACTCATCCCCCGACCCGAAACCGAGGTGATGGTGGCTGATACACTTCATCATTTACATAAACTCGATACACCGAGCGTTGTTGATGTTGGCACTGGCAGTGGCGCAATTACACTGGCGATTAAACACGAACAGCCTCAGACTCACGTAACTGCGAGTGATATTTCTGAGGCTGCGCTCGAGCTAGCTCGCAGCAACGCCACCTCACTAGGTTGTGATATCAGCTTTATCCAATCAGATTTACTGACAAAGGCTGAACTTCAACAAGCTGTGGTACAAGCAGATGTTGTGCTAGCTAACCTGCCCTATTTACCAAAGGACGATCAACAGTGGCTCAGCCCAGAAGTGCTTGCCGAACCTAGTACAGCGCTGTTTGCAGGTGAGGACGGGCTGGAGCTAGCAATTAGGCTCGAGCAACACACCTTCCAGCTTATGCAACCTGACAGCCTGCTTTATCTTGAACTTGACCCGCGCAACGTGAGCCGTGCGTTTGAACAAAGCCAACCTTGGACAAATAAAGAAGTATTGAGTGATTTGGTTGGACGGCAGCGATTTTTGAAACTCACACGTTAACTCAACATCACCTAATTAACAAAGTGAGTGGGCAGTGACACGCTAGTCAACTTCAAGGGTCCCCTCAGCAACCATCACGCTACTCCCACCAATCCACACACCGGCCACCTTGCCATCCTCTTTTTCAGTACGCACATCAATGTAGCTTGGGCGCTTTAAGGCCATTCCTTGTTGCACGCGCCAACTAAACGGGCTATCTGTAGATGCGTTGTAGTGGGTGAGCAAGGCCGCCATCGCAGCATTAGAACTCCCTGTTGCAGGGTCTTCGGTAGCGCCATCTAGCGGTGAAAACATGCGCGCATGAATGTCGGTATCCAAACTACGTTCTTTTTTCACATAGGTGTAAAGGTGGACATCTGAGGTTGGACTTTCTGCAGCTAGCGCGTTGAAACCCGGCAGATAAACACTGGCTTTAGCAAGGGCATCTTGATCACGTAGTTCAACAACTACAAAAGGAAAGCCAACAGATGCTACTTGTGGTTTGTGAACCACTGTGATGATGTCATCAACCGACAGTGACAGCGCGTTAGCAACTAGGGTAAGTGGTATTTCTACACCCAAAGATAATGTCTCGGGAGCTTCTAGCTCGCACCAAAGGGGTAAATTGGGTGCTCTACGAATGGTGATGGGCACAAGCCCTACATCTTCCTCAAACGTAATGTGTTTAAACACACCCAGCTCACCAAACTCACCGATAGTGGCAAGCACAAATGCCGTGCCAATATTTGGGTGACCTGCAAAAGGAATTTCTTTGGTAGGTGTAAAAATACGCATGCGGCGCGTATGACCCCGCTCAGCAGGTAAGACAAAGGTTGTTTCGGAAAAATTAAACTCCCTGGCAATTTGCTGCATCTGCAGGTCGCTTAAACCCTCTGCATGAGGAAACACCGCCAGCGGATTGCCGCCAAAGCGAGTTTCGGTAAATACGTCACAGGTGTAGTATTTATAGCGCATCAGATCATCCAAATATCAAGTATAAGTATCTTAACTATCATCGCAATAAGTTGACAACTAGCTTCAAGGCTTTTGTGAGTAACATCAAGCATAAAAGCACGCGTAATGCTTTCAATGACAAAGCTATCATCTAAAAGGGATGATAGCTTACGTACAGAAACTCGCTATTGCTTGCATTTTGATGTTACAGAGATGGGCTTTACAAGTCTTAGATAACTAAAATGACATCACCTTTTTAACTTTAATGCCACATGATGATTCAGAGATAAACACACGTCATTATGCTTAGCTCTGATGCTCAACCGAATCACTTTCCATATGGCGAAAAAAATCTGGGTCGGTAAGTTTGTGGTTTACATTCATCTGTCTAGGGCTGTCATCTGGGTGCGGTGGATGGGGTTGAGATTGGTCAGTAAGTTCGCTAACTGGTTTAGGCTCGAGGAAGCTCGAAAGCATCAGCAAACCCGCGCCAATCACCACAAAACTGTCTGCCAAGTTAAACACCGGAAAGTTAAAGTTGGGCAGATAAAAGTGAATAAAATCAATCACATAGTTAAGCCGAAAACGGTCAATCATGTTACCCACAGCACCACCTAAAATAAGCGTAAGCGCCGTGTAGTGTAACCGTGACAGACTTTTACCATTACGCAACAAGTAGCCAACTAAAAACACGGACACAATAGCCGAGAGAATACCCAAGCCCAGCGTACGCCCTTGCAAAATGCCAAACGCTGCACCTGTATTGCGAATATACGTGAAGTGAAAGCCCAAGCCCAGCGGATAACCTGGACCATTAAGTGCAAAGGTGTTGACGGCCCAAATCTTGGTGATTTGGTCTGCCGCAATGAGAAGCCCCGCCACAACAAGAAACATAATGTCAAGTATACGCAAGCTTGCATGCCACCCAAGTAGGTTATGCACCTTTTAGGCAATGTTTGTATAACCCTATGAAAGCGGGGTTAACGCACCAACAAACGGCGCTCATCCTACATTCAGAAATTTACACGCGTTCGTCACGTTCCCCGACAATGTTGATGGCACCACGTGAACCTCACTTAACTTAAGTACCTCCAAGTTGAAAAGTGGGGGTTATGAAACTCAGCAGCGCCCATCCTTAACCGCTAAACGCATGTCACGAAAACTGCGGTTTCCAGATAGGAGGTACTTAATAGCTTGACAATGCCAAAACACTGTTTGCAGGAAAGTTATTTTCAGCTATACTCGAGCCCATACAACAGCACATCACACAACACACTGGCGCGTATCAACTTTTAGGTGCCGTCTTGAAGCTTGTCATCTGATTGATACCGTGCTGACGCTGAATTTGTATGCTTTTAGCATCTTGATAACAACTCTGACGCACTTGGATACAGCCATTCTTTAGATACATCCCTTCGCCTGACGCCACCACCAGAATGAGGTAGTTATGACCATCAGCAATTCTGCGCTCGAGTCCCTGCAACACGCCATTTCTCAAGACAGCAGTAGCCAACGCACGCTCTTACAAAGTTTGAGCCGCGCACTTTTAGGCAGTAACGTCCCTGAGGTACTCACTCAGCTTGACACTGACCAACTTAAAGCCTTCAGCGAGCATGCGCTAGCGTTTTTGAACCGCCGGGGAGATACCCCGTTATTGCTCGAGGTGTTTACACCTAGCCTCGAGCAGCATGGCTGGGATTTCCCATACAGCGTGGTGATGGTGGCATTAGCTGACCGGCCCTTTGTTGTGGATTCACTCAAAGCAGAATTGCAACGTCAAAAAGTAGGGCTCGTTGACCTCATCCACCCAATTTTGGGGATTGAACGTGATTCGGATGGGCAAATTAAACGCCTCTGGGCAAGCGATGACAGCACGCCCAAAACACAACGTGAAGCCTTTGAAGTGTTCTTTGTACAACTGTCTAGCAAGCACGATCAGCTTAAAACACGCCTTACAGATGTTTTGAACGATGTCATTTTAGCAACCGACGACTACGCCGCCATGTGCGAACAAGTACGTGTGCTTAACTACAGCCTTAGGCATTTGCGGGAAGTAAGCGCCCAAGGCTACCACCGCGAGCAGGCTCAAGACTTAGAAGACTACATTGCTTTTTTAGACTGGTTGGACGACGGTAACTTTGTGTTTTTGGGCTACCGCGAGTACGACATTGTGGATGTTAACGGTGCAAGCCACTTGCAGGTTCACCAAGACAGTGCGCTCGGTATTTTACGTAAGTTAGAAGGTAGTCGTTACCTCGAGCCTGTTCCACTCGCCTCCATTCCAGATAGCTTGCGCGAGCGGATCACGGGTGGCGAGCTGTTACTGGTGACCAAAGCCAACGCCGAATCCACTGTGCACCGCCCGGCCCGGCTTGACTACATCGGCCTTAAAAAGATGTCTGACACGTGGCAAATTCAGGGTGAGCAACGATTTGTAGGTCTCTTTACCTCCAAAGCGCTCTTTGCCCAAGTTGAAGACATCCCGCTTCTTAAACGCAAGCTCGCCCAAGTGATTGAACTTGATAAAGCGCCGGTGGGGTCACACAACTACAAAGAAATCACCTCCATTTTTAACTCCATGCCACGCGAAGAACTCTTTTGGAGTAGTGTCCCAGAGCTTCACAAGAGCATCCGCGCCATTATGGGCTTGTTGCACGATGAAGGTATTGCGCTTAACTCTGCGCAGTGACCCACTGGACCGCGGTCTGGCCATCATGGTGATTATGCCGCGCGACCGCTTTGACGCTGAGGTGCGGCGTAATATTCAGACCTACTTGTTTGAGGCCGTGAACGCCCGCCATGTGGACTACCAACTCGCTATGGGTGAAGACGAAGCTCAAGTACGTTTTCACTTTTTCTTTTTAACAGATATGCCAGCTAGCGAGGTTGACTTGCAGGCGCTCGAGCGCGCTGTCTTTGACCTCACTAGAACGTGGGCAGACAAGCTCGAGACCTCCCTCAAGCAAACCTACAACCTACAAGAAGGGCAAGCCCTCGCCAACTTTTACAGCCACGCGCTAAGTGACGCTTATCAAGCCAACACTTCCGTTGAGCGCGCCTTAGTTGATATTGCCAACATTGAGGCCCTCAACAACGCTGAGGCTCCCAAAGATTACGTGATTGACTTCGCTAATCTGGACGACTGTCCGTATGGTGGTGGAGCCACCCATCTAACCGTCTACCATCATGAACGCACACTGGTGGTGAGTGATGTATTGCCACTCCTTGAGAACCTCGGTTTACGCGTGCTCGAGCAGATTTCCTACGCAGCAGATTTTGCCACCCATCACGACCCCACTACCGACGACTTGTCGATGGCAACACTCGAGCACCACCGCTTTGTCCCCTTGAGCGGCATTGACATCTTCCGGGTACAAACGAGTAATCAAGAGCTCCTCAACATCGACCGAGACGCCCCTAGATTACGCGACGCCCTCTTGTTACTATTGCGCGGCAACGTTGACAACGACCGCTTAAACGCCCTTGTTGCACGTGCCGGACTGAGCATTCGCCAAGTGGCGCTGTTACGCACCTACCAGATGTACTACGCCCAGATTGATGCTGCCACCAGCCGCCGCTTTATAAACGACACCTTGCTGCATCACCCAGAGCTTGCGGCGCTACTATTTGAAGCCTTTGACTGCAAGTTTAATCCTGAGCTTGGCGCGCGCCCGTTTGAGGTATGTCGGGAGAAGTTTGTGGATGGGCTCGAGCACGTCAGTTCCCTACCTGAAGACCGCACCTTACGCAGGTTATTTAATTTGATTGATGCCAGCCTCCGCACCAACTTTTACTTGGATAAAAACTTCATCAGCATCAAAATAAATTCCCACAACGTCACCAGTATGCCCGACCCGCGCCCTATGTTTGAAATTGTGGTCACCAGTCCTACCACGGAGGGTATTCACTTACGCGGTGGCAAAGTTGCTCGAGGCGGCTTACGCTGGAGTGACCGCCCCGACGACTTCCGCACTGAAGTTTTGGGGCTGATGAAAACGCAGATGACTAAAAACGCCGTGATTGTGCCGGTTGGTTCCAAAGGCGGGTTTGTCATTAAAAATGCCCCTGAAACCCGCGAGGAACTCCGGGCGTACGTCAAAACCCAATACCAAACGTTCATTCGCGGGCTGCTCGATCTTACTGACAACCGTGTTGATGGCAAGATTGTTCAACCAGAAGGTCTGATCATTTACGATGAACCCGACCCCTACTTAGTCGTGGCTGCCGACAAAGGCACGGCCACGTTTAGTGATGTTGCCAACGCCATCGCCCACGAGTACAACTTTTGGTTAGGAGATGCCTTTGCGTCCGGCGGTTCACAAGGCTACGACCACAAAAAAGAGGGCATCACGGCGCGGGGTGCCTGGGAATGTACTGCGCGGCATTTCCGCGAATTGGGTATTAACGTCAAAGAAGATACTTTTACCGCCGTGGGCATTGGCGACATGTCCGGTGATGTGTTCGGGAACGGCCTCCTCTATACGGACACCGTGCAACTGCTTGCGGCATTTAATCACATGCATATCTTTTTAGACCCAGACCCTGACCCCAAAGCAAGTTATGCAGAACGGGAGCGGTTGTTTAACTTGCCACGTTCCACCTGGGAGGATTACCAGAAAGACTTGATAAGTGAGGGTGGTGGGGTGTACTCGAGGCAAGCCAAAACCATCCCCATTTCACCACAAGTGCAAGCCAAACTCGACATCAACGCCAGCGAACTTAGCGGACAGGACCTCATCCAAGCCATTTTGCACGCGCCCGTTGACCTCCTTTGGAACGGCGGCATCGGCACCTATGTCAAGTCAGACAGTGAACGCCACGCGGATGTAGGCGACAGTAGCAACGACAGCGTCCGGGTAGATGCTAATGACTTACGCGTCAAAGTTGTGGGTGAGGGCGGCAACCTCGGGTTTACTCAACTTGCTCGCATTGAATATGCCGCTAATGGCGGATGCATCAATACCGATGCCATCGACAACTCCGGCGGCGTGGACATGTCTGACCACGAGGTCAACATCAAAATCCTCTTACAACCTTTGGTACAAAACAGCAGCCTGTCAGAAGATGCTCGCAACGAGCTGCTCAAAACCATGACTGACGAGGTCAGTGAACTTGTCCTGCGTAACAACTACACGCAGTCGCTGTGTTTATCGCTGGCGAGTGGACGCAGTCAGAGCAATTTGGGTATTTTTAGAGACTTACAAAGCCACCTAGCAGAGCACGTGGGACTGAACGCAGCAGTGGAGTTTTTGCCGAATCGCAAGACCTATGAGGCAAGGGCGCAAGCGGGTGCAGGCTTAACCCGACCGGAGTTAGCGATTTTGCTAGCCTATGCCAAAATGGAGGTATTTGGGGCGTTGCTCGAGTCTTCTGTGCCTGACGAAGCCTTCATCACCGACTACCTGCACAGCTACTTCCCCAACATCCTCAGCACGCGCTACTCAGATGCCGTGAATAGCCACTCCTTGCGCCGTGAAATTGTCGCCACCGAAGTCACCAACCGCATCATTGACCTCATGGGCATGACCTATGTGAACCGCGCCGTGCTAGACAGCAGCAGCGACCCTACGACCATTGTGCGCGCCACGCTCATCGCCGGTGAGTTACTGGGTGCGGACAGTTTCCTTGAAAGTATCTACACGCTGGACAACACCCTTCCAGCCAGTGCCCAATACGACGCCATTCACGAACTGGTCAAAGCGCTGGAAACCATCAGCCACTGGCTCGTGCAACACGACCACATTCATCAAGATGCGGATGCGTTCCTCAGCAACTACGGTGCAGCACTCACGACCTTGCGCACAGATTTAGTGGGCTTACTGCCGGAGTTGCAGCACTACCTCTACGACGAACGCCTCACAAATTTTAAAGCGCTTGGCTTTGATGGTGACCTAGCTGCCCACATTGCGCTCTTGGACTATTTACCCAGCGCCCTCGCCATTGTTCATGTGAGTCAGCTTGCGCCGTGCAGCGTTCAAGATGCCGCCCGAGCCTTCTACGACATTGGCGATCACCTATCCATGGGCTGGTTGCGCGACCGTTTGCAACGCCTTGCCAGTGATGACACGTGGGAGCAGCTTGCGGCGAGGGGGTTAGTGATGGACAACCGCTTTATTCAAGAGACGCTGGCGTTACAAGCTGTGCAGCAAAAGCTCACCACCGAGCAGCTTTTGGAGCCACAGCAGAAGACGTTACGTCACTACCAAGCGATGTTAGCGGATGTGCAGCAAGGAAGTTTGAGTGTTGCGAGTGCAAGTGTGTTGACGAGGTTGTTAGGGCAGATGGCTCGAGGTGAGGTTGTAAACGCTTAGGTGGTACATCTCAACTAAGTAATAAGCACGTTCAACAACATCTGATCTTTGAAGTTGATGTTGCCGAACATTGCTGTATTGATACCGTAGTCACACAGAAACTTCTATACTTGACCTATGGACATGACGCGTTTGGAACGTACGCTAGAAGCACTGCCACCAGAACTACGCCAAGAGGTGCAAGACTTTGCAGAGTTTTTGCTTGCCAAGCGTGCTGTTGTATCACCTGCTACTGATGAAGAACACCCGCTTGCACCTCTTAGCAGGTGCATGGGAAGATGAGCCTCTTTCGGATGATGAGTTGTTACCAGAGCGAACACTTGGGCGTGAAGTAAAGCTCTAACGCATTGATGGCTTACCTAATTTATACTCATATTCTTGTTTCACTATACTAATGCCATGCTAAACAAAATTTCATTTGCTCTATTTGTCCTTGTTGCCAGTAACGCGATTCCACTTGTTGGCGTAATATTTTTTGGCTGGGACTTACAAGAGATATTACTCCTTTACTGGGCGGAGATAGGTATCATTGGTGTGTTTACACTGCTCAAAATGGTTATGGCGGCTGAGTTGAACTTTTTTTCAGGCTTGCTTACTAAGCTTATTGCAATACCTTTGTTTGCTCTTATATACAGCTTTGCTTGGTTAGAAATTAGCAGCGTATTAGTAGATTTACTTAATATAATAGATTATTCTAGTTACAACTTCAGTTGTCCTCCCGATAGCGATGATTTATTATGCCAAGTATACTTTTTTCAGTTAAACTCTTCTTTTATACACATAGATCAATATTTATTCATTCAAGCATCATTCTTACCTCACATAACACGGGGTTTACGTGAAGCCGGCTTGGGCATCGCCTTTTTAAGCTTGATTATCAATCAAGCAGTAAACTTTGTGGGCAGCTATCTCATGAAAGGAGAGTTTTTACACAATGATGCTTTTACTGTGATGTCTTACCCCTTAAAAAGAGCTAGATCGTATGGATTAACTTCAATAGTTGGATTTTTTGCAGTAATTTTTAACAGGCCCATAACACTTCTAATGCTTATTGTAGTTACTAAAATATGTATTGATGTTCAGATATATTTTCAGGAGAGTACAGAAAAACCCGTTCTCCCAATGCGGGCTAGTGATTCCTCAGAAAACATGTAACTGTTGCTTTGAATAAGTTGAAGATAAACTCAGTTAGAGAATACTTATTACTTCAATCACTCTTAACAGCTTGTACCCACCAATTCGGATATGCAGCCTGCAAAATTTGAGCAATTTTCTCTGCCCGAGCACTATCTTTCGCAATCCCAAAACACGTCGACCCCGACCCCGTCATCCGCACACCTTGTAAATCTGAGTCAGCCAGTGCTGCAAGTACCTCAGCAATTTGGGGATAAGCACGCACAATACCGGATTCCAAAGCATTGGAAAAATCTGGCACCTGTCCGCTAGTTAGTCCAGCCGTAATCCCTCGCACGTCTAGCTCATCCGAATACGCTTGCACCGCTTGGTAGGCTTCTTTGGCACTCACCGCTACGCCGGGGTTGACCAGCACAAAGTGCAAGTTAGGAAGGTAGACGCGCTCTAACATCTCTCCCCTGCCTCGCGCCCTTGCCGCAGGCACATCTAGCACAAAAAAACCCACGTCCGAGCCAAGTTGCATCGCCAGTGGGAATAAGTCCAAGCCTGTTGGATAAAGTTCAGCTAGGCCGTGCAGGACAGCAGCCGCATCTGCAGAGCCGCCGCCTAAACCAGCGGCAACAGGGATTTTTTTGTGAATGTCAATGGCTACACCAGCAGCAACGTCAGCGGCATCTAGATAAAGCTGCGCAGCTTTGTGGGCTAGGTTGCTGGCATCGTCTGGGACGCCTGCGGCGGTATCTCCGTGAACGGTGAGCTGAATGCCTGCCTCTGTTGGCGTGAGGGTGAGTGTGTCCGCTAAGTTGAGCCGTACCATCAAACTGTCAATGTCGTGAAAGCCGTCGTCGCGTTTGCCCAACACGGCAAGTCCAAGGTTGAGCTTGGCTCGAGCTACGTAGGTTGAAGCAGAGCTGGCAGAATTAGTTGTGTCCAAAGGTGTGTCGGGAGCGGTCACGCTCAAAAGTATGACACAGCTCCCGTAGGGATAGCGTTCTATTTACACAAACTTTTGACGTGCTTTTTAGCAGGTGATGGTCTCTAGCAAGTAATAGGCTTCACTAGCGTGAGGCGTTGCGGATTTGCACCTTTAACTCGAGCAATCACCCCCCTGGCTTCCAGATCAAGTTTCACCGTCGTCACATACCAACCTATTGAGCCTTCAAAGTTACCTTTAAGCTGCTCACCCACAGCTTTCGGCAAGTCTTTGAAAGCGGTCTCCCCTGCACTTAACGTATTTTGAATGGCACTTGCCACTTGATCATATTTTTGCTTGTCGATGTTGACGCCCTGTTTTCCGTCTGGATGCTGCGTTAAGATGCGTTCCATGATGACCTCCTCGTGATTTTTGGATGTTGCTGAGGATACTCTTGAGGGTTGCTGAGCATCTTTAGCTTAGCTAGTGTGCAGCATTCCCGTCTTGTAAAAACGGGACAAGGTTGGGGGCAACAGGGTTAGGTAGAACAGGGTTGGGCGCGGCTCGAGCGGCATCACGTGCTTGGATGCGTTTGTGCAAAAGGTCGCGGAATGCGCCCGGCGACTGACCACTTAACTGCAACACATCATGGTTGAGGTGGGCTTGGTCGTAGAAACCTGCTTCAAGGGCAACCTCAGCAAGGGATATAGGTGTGCGCAGCAGGTTGAGTGCAGTGTGAAAGCGCAACACCCGCGCGTAAAACTTGGCAGAAAAGCCCACCTGTGCGTTCATGCGACGGTTGAGGGTTCGACGCGATAGTCCGAGGTCGCGGGCAACAGCATCAAGATTAGTGTGAGAGACGTTATTGGATAAAGCTGTAAGCCACCCAGGATGCTGAGGTTGGTAACGTGCTGTGAAAAAATCGTTTAAGAGTTTGCGTTGGGCTTGGGGGTTGCCAAAAGCATTGAACAAACGTGCCTCGAGCACCTCCGCATCATCCCCCCAAAGTGTGTGAACATCCACCTGTTGATTAGACAGCTCGAGCGCAGGCAGCCTACTCACAGCCGCCAACCCGCCCACCTGAAAGCGCACGCCCACTAACTTCACGTGACCAATCTGATGTATTTTGACGGGATAATTACGTTGCCCGTCGATGCTGGTTGTGCTGACATCCACTTGCTTGTCTGTCGCAACCATCACCCGCTTGTAGGCAGCCCCGTAATTGAAGATGACATCTGCCCGCCCGTCTACAAAAATGGTTTCTTGTAGCGGCTGACTTGCAGGTAGTACTGTATCCACCAGCCAGTAACACGCGATAACATGTTGTAAGTGAGCCGCAGGGCGGTAAAGCGCGTACACAAGTGTCTCCTCGAGCTAAACTTAATGTGGCTTAGCTTACCATGTTTAAGAGGTGTTCAACATCCCAGCTGATGATGCTCTTTGAAGGAGGCTTATGATTCTCTACGCCCACGGCATTTTGCCAACCGAATCCATTCAACTTGGCGATATATTGCACGTGAGTGCGGTGACGGCTGCCAACGCCGCCAAAGACATTCGCGAAAACATCCGTAACCTGACGGGCGGCAACATGACTCACTACGAAGTTTTGATGGATAAAGCGGTAGCTCGAGCGTTCGACCTCCTTAAACAACGCGCTACCGAGGCAGGTTACGACGGCGTCGTGGGCGTCACCTTGAGCCATCCGAGTGTGGTGAGTGGCGGAGTTGAGGTTGTGGTCTACGGCAACGGCTTTCGCTACGCCTAACAAAACATCTCCCCCACCAATGTGATGAGGGAGGTGTGTCAACGTTCAATTTTAGGCGTGATAGGTATGCAAGCATCGCATACTTAGAGAACTCGAAACTGTCGATGCGTCATCAAACCCTCGATAAATCATCAAAACACAGGATGCCGATGCCATCTAAAACGACTCTCAGAGGATACCTTCAACTTGGGCTGAGGCTGTCATTTCATTACTCGTCTTCACCTATCAACCTAGCCAGCTACGATATCCGCTTTAACTAGGCTGATCGTTAAGGCTGTGCCGTCCACCTCAACCTGTTCACTATGAGCTGCGTCAGCAAGCACATCAAAGCGTACGTCTACTGTTAAGACCTCCTGCATAACCATATTTTTGTGGTGCTCGAGGGCAGCTTGTACATCTCCCTCACTCTGCAAACTGAGGTGAATCCGGTCAGCGACATCCAGCCCGGCGTTTTTGCGAGCGTCTTGCACAAAGCGAATAACATCCCGCACGAGGCCTTCTTGGAGTAATTCAGGCGTCAGTTGGGTGTTAAGCGCAGCCAAGTAGCCGCGTTCTTCCACGGCTGCATAACCTTCGGGACTTTGCGCGTCCAGCAAAAATGCCTCTGGTTCAAACTCAAAGGTCTCCCCATCCAACTCAACTTTGGTGATGATGCCGTCGCGTACATTTTTAGCGAGGTCTTTGCCGTCAATTGTGGATAAATACTTACGAAACGCAGGCACACGTTTACCCAAACGCTTGCCGATGAGGGGCAAGTTGGGGCGCACGGTGTAGTCTACAAAGCCAGCGGTGACGTCCAAATAGGTGACAGCTTTCACGTTTAACTCTTCCAAAATTTGCGTTTCCAAACGTTTGAGTCCAGCCAGCTCGTCTTGACTGCGTACCCGTACCAGCACTTCTGGTAACGGTTGGCGCACTTTGAGTTTGGTAGCGGCGCGGGCGCTACGACCTAACTCCACAACCCGAATAAGTGCATTCATATCTCGCAGCAAACTTTCATCAATGAGGCTAGCATCCGCTTCTGGCCAGGCTGCCAAGTGAACAGACTCTGGCGCATTCGCGTCAACTGACCTCACCAAGTTTTGGTAGAGATGCTCGCTTAAAAACGGAGCCATCGGAGCCATGAGCTTGGCCACGGTGATGAGGGTTTCGTAGAGGGTTTTATAGGCGGCTAGCTTGTCACTGTCACTATCCCCTTTCCAAAAGCGGCGGCGGTTGCGGCGCACGTACCAGTTGGACAGTTCATCCACCACAAAGTCGCGGATGCTGCGGCTGGCACTGGTAGCATCATAATCTTC
Source organism: Deinococcota bacterium (assembly GCA_039034155.1). Classification (GTDB taxonomy): domain Bacteria; phylum Deinococcota; class Deinococci; order Deinococcales; family Trueperaceae; genus JBCCBI01. The sequence goes on from JBCCBI010000025.1 coordinate 14,994, forward strand.
GAGGAATGTTGTGACATCACTAACAAGTTTGTGCGTTTTGGCAACTAGCCAGCGGTCAATTTCTGGGCGGTCATCTACCGAAACATTTTGCGTGAGGTCGGGATTGTCCAAGTTGGCGTAAAGCACAAAAAAGCTGTAGGTGTTCCACAAGGTCATAAAAAAGTCGCGCAGGGTTTCATTCACGAGGTTTTCAGAAAAGCGCCTCGAGTTTCCGGGTGGGGCTGAACTGTACATGTACCAACGCAGGGCGTCTGCCCCTTGGTTGTCCAGCACAGTATTCGGCTCGACAATATTGCCTTTGGACTTGGACATTTTTTCGCCTTTTTCGTCCAAGATGTGCCCCAAACAAATCACGTTTTTGAATGAGCTTTGGTCGGGCGCAAGGTGGGCGAGTGGCCCAGCGGGTACATCCTCACTGCCGCTGTGGGTGAGGAGTGTACCGAGCGCATGCAGGCTGTAAAACCAGCCGCGTGTTTGGTCGATAGCTTCGCAGATGTAGTCAGCTGGGAAGTTTTGCTCGAGCGCCTTCACTGCCTCTGGCGTGCTGTTTTCACCCAGATAGTGCCATTGGGCATAGGGCATTGCACCGGATTCAAACCAAACGTCTACTGTATAAGGCACGCGGGTGAAGGTTTTACCGTCTTTTTCAAAGCTGATGTCATCAACGTAAGGACGGTGTAGCTCGAGCCCCTCCAGCTCACGGCCACTTAGTTCAGCCAGCTCAGCCAAACTGCCCACACAGTGCGTGCTGCCGTCCTCAGCTTCCCAAATTGGTAGCGGGCAGCCCCAATAACGTTCGCGCGACACCGCCCAGTCGATGTTATTTTCTAACCAATTGCCAAAACGCCCGTCACGGATGTGCTCTGGCACCCATTTGATGGCTTGGTTGTTGCTCACCAGCTTGTCTTTGAGCTTACTGGTGCGGATATACCAGGACTTTTTGGCGTAGTTGATTAACGGTGTACCGTCACGCCAGTTGAATGGATAGGTGTGTTTGATGGTCGCTTGACGGTACATGAGGCCGCGCTCGAGCAAGTCTTTAGCAATGGGCTTATCTGCCTCTTTGAAAAATTGCTTGGCATAGGGGCCATCGCCAGTTTCAGGTGCGTCGAGTGGGCGCACCTCTGGATAAACCTCACCGAGTAAATCGACAGAGAAGATTGTGGGTAGGTCGAACTTCCGGCCAATCTCGAGGTCGCCGTAGGCAGGTGCCACGTGTAAAACACCCGTACCATCATCGGTTGTCACGCTACTATCGGCAATGACGCGGTAGCCCTTACTCAGGTCTTCACCTTCTGGCACTCGAGCCTTGAGGATGGGCTTGTAGCGCACATCTACCAACTCTTGACCGCTAAAGGTTTTGAGCAAGGTGTACTTACCCTCACTAAACGCATCATCTGCCAGCGCCGTCACCATGATGTAGAGGTCGGTTGCGTCCTCATCTTTAGCGGTGCGGGGTGCTTCAAACAGACCGTATTCAGCCTCATCACTTACAGCCAGCGCAACGTTGGCAGCAAGCGTCCACGGGGTGGTTGTCCAGGCCATCAAATAAACTTGGGGTGAGGTTGCTGTGACGATGCCAGCCTCAACTAAGGTGTCCATTTCTGCCGGAAATTTAGGATAAACCGACGGATCGGGCACGTTATCTTTGTAACCAAGCGAGACTTCGTGGCTGGCGAGGCTGGTGTTATTGCGCGGGCAGTGCCAGGTGGTCTTGTAGTCCTCACCGAGGAGGCCGCGCTCCCAGAGGGCTTTGAACACCCACCAACAACTTTCAATGTAGCTGTTGTTGTAGGTCACGTAGGCATCTTCAAGGTCCACCCAATAGCCGATGCGCTCGGTCATGTCGTTCCAGTCTTGAATGTTTTCAAAGACCCACTCTTTAGCCAGCGCGTTAAACTTGTCGATGCCGTAGTCGTCAATTTGGCTTTTGCGGGTGAACCCCAAGCGTTTTTCAACGGCAATTTCGACGGGCAAGCCGTGCGTGTCCCAGCCACCTTTGCGGCCTACGCGGTAGCCCTGCATGGTCTTGAAGCGCGGAAACAAGTCTTTGAACGACCTTGCGATGACATGGTGAACCCCGGGTTTGCCGTTGGCTGTGGGCGGTCCTTCGTAAAAAATGTAATCACCTGCGGGTGCATCTTTTTGGGTGGATTTTTTGAAGATGTCGCGTTCACGCCAGAAGTCGAGGACGTGTTGCTCGAGCTGCGGAAAGTTTGCCTCGGGAACATCTGGAAACATCGTTGTATTTGCTTGTTGATCTGCTGTTTGTTGATCTGCTGTTTGTTGATCTGCCATTTGTTGATCTGCCATGGTTTACCTCGCTTTAGCCTTTCAAGTTAGCTTGTCACGTTGTGCAATAGTTGCACTTAGGGCCATGAAAAATCGCCCCAAGCATTCAGCATTGGGACGCAGCAAGTTGATGTAGGCCTACATCAAACTAAGATGTGCGTGGTACCACCCAACTTCGCAAACGCGTTACAACGTTTGCCTTGGTCACGTTCGCATTTGTATATACACATCTTGAGTGATGATTACAAATGTAAGCGTGTGCCGCGTTGACGGGCGGCAGGCGGCCTCGTCTACTCTGTCACTTAATCTTTTGCATATTTGTCTAGTGACATTTTGGGAGGCAGCTCGAGGAGGATAATCACAATACCCGTGTGCGCAGGCTTCCACCGTCCCTGCGTCGCTCATCACCGTGTGTGTTGTAATTCTGTTCCTGTCACAGCTTTTCGTAAGTTGTGGACGTCACAGTGTGTAGGCTGCAATATGTAAACCGCAACGTGTGAACCACCGTGTATATCCAATATTATTCTAGCATCTAAAGACCACCCTGTTGTAATACACCCACTAGATGTGCTTACTACACTTAGCCGACGGATGTTTGTCTACTGTCGTTATTTACAATGTAGCTATTCATCGTGTATTCGTTTTGTCAACTAGCTTATGTTAACTACGTTGCACGCAACCTGTGTAAACCTCATATACTGTATAGAAGTCTAAGAGGCATCTGTTTTTGAGATACTTTGTGGTTGCTCGAGTCTAACGCTTACCAACATCCACAGCAAAAATTATCACAAGTCGGTGTATTTTGAGCTGGTGTATCTTAAGCCGATGTATTTTGAGCTGGTGTATCTTGAGCCGGTGTGTTAACTCCAACTCCCTTAACTAAGCTTTTTATCAGTTTTGCTTGCTATTTCCAGTAATTTCGTATAAGCTTACAGGATAAGTTAATCTTGTTAATCTGTAAGTTTGTGAACTTAACCAAGTTCAAGATGTGACATGCTCACAGGGCTGGTCACTTGTAACAATGCGTCTGTGATAATCCATCCGTGATAATTTACCGACAATAATGCATTTGTAACAAAACCTTCCTTGCAGGTGCTATTTATGCGCTGCATTGCTTTTTAGCAGCACCATTTTCCCCTTGAACTGACAGTCTTCTAACGCATTGAGTTCACGTTTCTATTTGTGTGATGTACTAATATGATGATATTTCCAAAACTTCACTTACGTTCTACAATGTTGTTTTAGCTCGCATTGTACTTCACACTTCATGGTTTATTGATTCACCAAATTATGCCAAGGATTTTTTTCATAAAAGTTGATTACCTGCTTATCTTGCCTCGATAGTGCAATACCTCACACTTTTCAACCATTTTGTAATACAAGGAGTTCTATGAGTCCTAGAGCCAAAAGTAAAGTTGCTGAAGCTGAGCCAGACACCCTTCTACAAGATGCCTCAGCACTTGAAGACGCTACTGAATCTGATACACCTAAAGCGCGCAACACTCGTAAAACAACGCGCAAATCTAGCAGTAGCAAAACTAGTAAAACGCGCAGTAAAAGTAAAGATGAATCTGAAGCTAACTCAAAAAATGCTCAAGCTAAAGATACTGAAGCTAATAGCCCCGATACCGCTGAGGCTAGTGAAGCTACCAGCACAAGTACAGACAACGACGTAGCTACCAAACCAAAACGCACCCGAAAATCGACCAAAGCTACTAAGAAAAGCAGTGACGATACCGAAGACAATGCCGAAGAGGTAGGCGCTGAGGCTGGTAACGACGACAGCGACAAAACAAACGTGCAAGAAGCCAACACTAAAGAAGATACACGTCAGGAAGCTCGTGCAACTGATACTAGCAGTGAAGATGTAAGTGCTGACGACAGTGTTGATGATAGTGCTGAAACTAGTGACACTAATGAGTCTAGCGCAGCTGATAAATCTACGAGCGGAGGTAATCGAAAGCGCCGCTCAGGTAGCAAATCTCGAGGTGAAGGTAACCGCAACAGTCGTAATAGTAAATCCCGCAAATCTCGTAAAGCCCGTGCTAGCAGCGATGATGGCGACACCGACAGTGACGATGATGGCTCTGGTAATAGACGCGGCCGCAACAAACGCCGCAACGGACAGCGTTCCCAGTTAAACTACCGCGATTTACAGACTAAAATTATCCCTGAGTTGCACTTACTTGCCAAAGAAGTTGGGCTCGAGGACTTCCGTAGCATGGCTAAAGACGACCTCGCTGTAGCTATTTTGGAGCGCAGCGCCGAGAGTGACGGCCTCAAACTAGTTAGTGGCTTTTTAGAAATTTCATCTGACGGCTACGGCTTTTTGCAAGAATCTATGCTGCAAAACAACACGCGCTCAGTGATTGTCTCAGCAGGGCTTATCAAGCAATTTAAGCTGCGCACAGGTGACCATATTTTGGGTAAATCGCGCCGACCCCGCGAAAACGAGCGTTATGGCACGCTTATCCGGGTTGAGGCCGTTAACAATAGCGATCCTTTCTTAGTTGCCAAGCGCCCCCGCTTTGACGACTTGGTACCCACCTTTCCAGAGCAGCGTATTCGCCTAGAAACCACGCAAAGTGAAGTTGCCACGCGGGTAATTGACTTACTTGCCCCCATTGGTCGTGGACAACGTGGGCTCATCGTGGCACCGCCTAAAGCTGGTAAAACTACCTTGCTTAAGAAGGTAGCCAACGCTGTTGTTGCCAATGTACCTGACATCAAGGTGATTGTGCTGCTTGTCGACGAACGCCCCGAAGAGGTTACCGACTTTAGAGAGTCGGTTGAAGGTGTTGAGGTTGTCGCTAGCACCTTTGATGAACCCCCAACCAACCACATTCGCGTGGCTGAGTTTGTGCACGAACGGGCCCGGCGCATTGTAGAAGACGGCGGTCACGTGATGATCTTGCTGGATTCCATTACCCGCCTAGCGCGTGCTAACAACTTGGTCACCCCCCCTACTGGACGCACCTTATCTGGTGGTCTGGATTCGTCTGCCCTACACTGGCCCAAGCGCTTTTTGGGTGCTGCCAGAAATATTCGTGGTGGCGGCAGTTTGAGCATTTTAGCAACAGCTCTTGTTGAAACAGGCTCCCGCATGGATGACGTCATCTTTGAGGAATTCAAGGGAACAGGCAACATGGAACTGCACCTGTCGCGCAGGCTTGAAGAACGCCGTATCTTCCCTGCGCTGGATATTCTCAAGTCAAGTACACGCCGTGAAGACTTGCTACTGGGCGAAGAAACCCTTGCTAAGATGTGGCTTTTACGCAAGGTCATTAGTGATATGGACTCTGCTGAGGCCATGGACATGCTGCTTAGTAGACTCAGCCGCACCACTAGCAATGAAGAGTTTTTGTCAACGTTAACGCAGGGCTAGTGCTAAGCTCGAGGCGTGTTGGCGCGTCTCTCTAAGATCATAAAATCTAGTATGGATGGTGTGCTCGCGCGCACCATCCATTTTTATTACCATCCCTATAACAAAGCTAAAGTTCAACTTATTTCAACTAGGCACATTGCAAGTTTAAGTAGATTAGGTCTAGTTGTTTGGTTACTGACGAGCCTAACACATCTTAGTTGGTCACAAACAACCTACAGTGTCCGCCCTGGTGACACGCTATATGAAATTGCAGGTCGCTATGGCGTGAGTGTTAGCTCATTACAGCAAGCCAATGCCTTAGCAAGTAACACAATTGCCGTTGGACAGCAACTTAGAATTCCGACAGGGACACTTGCATCTTCTGCTGGGTCACAAGCTAGCCCTTCATCAACAAATGGCATAGAGCTTTACCAAGTGCGCTCAGGTGAAACGTTAGACAGTATTTTGCAGCGTTACGGGATTAGTAGGGCGGTGCTCGAGCACCTCAACCCCAGCGTGCGCGGTCAAGTTGGACTTGCTCCCAATACCCGCTTGCGAATGCCAACTAGGGCAGGCCAGCTAACTCAACTCCCAGCAGGTCAAGACATCCTCAGCTTTGCAGTAAGCCATAACATCTCTGTCAGTGAGCTTTTAGCCATCAACAGCTTGCGCCGCGTCAGCGATGTACAAGCAGGCAGCACTTTGTTTGTACCTGGACTGTCAGCTTCCTCAGTAACAACGTCACCAACTCAAGTACGTACAGCATCTTCAGCAGCATCAGCAATAGCATCAGCGGTAGTACCGGTAACAACCTCACCAACTGATATGACACCTCAACGGCAATCATCTTCTTTACAAGCATCCGCTGTACCAGCCAATAACGCCCTAGACCGGCGCGAACAGTTGCGCACCCAGCACCTTGGCGTACTTGCCAACGCAGTTGCTCACTTACGCACCTACCAGCCACCTGCACCTGCCCAAGGATTTTTGTGGCCCACAGCGTTACGCGGCAGGATTTCGTCGCCGTTTGGACCGCGTCGTTTGGCGATTACTCGCAGTACCTTCCATGCCGGTATGGACATTGCTGTACCCACGGGAACTGCCATTCTAGCCAGTAAAGATGGTGTGGTGTCCCGCTCGGGTTGGGTTGGTAGTTACGGGTATGCCGTTTACTTAGACCACACTGATGGTACCCAAACGCGCTACGCCCACATGAGCCGGATTTTAGTTGCGGCTGGCACTCGCGTTCGCCAAGGTGACCGAATTGGACTGGTAGGTAGTACAGGCTTATCCACAGGACCGCACTTACACTTTGAACTACGCTTTGCTGGGCGGGCAGTGAATCCAGCGTTGTACTTGCGCTAGTCTTTATAGTTATTATCAAAGCAGGGGATTAAGCATTCATTGCTAGCCTCTTGTGGCATGTCTCGAAGATGACGTTGATGACAGTGACAGCTCCAAGCTCAACGTGAAGTCTTCAACACTAAGCACTTCCTATCTGAATTTGCTGGAGCAACCTCAAATGCGAGCTATACGAGTCGATACAAACTCATTTGGTGTGGAAAGACATACCCTAGAACTGCTAACCCAATTTCAAGGTGATGTGTGGTATAGCGCAATTCACAAGTACAGAGCCGAGTATCCGGCATGCTTGAACCAGCCAATGATGTCAGGGAGATCGATGTAAGTGATAGCTTGCTTGACAGCTTGGG
>JBCCBI010000026.1:0-22260 GCA_039034155.1 Deinococcota bacterium
CCAGTGGCGCACTTGTAGGCTTGCTGATAGCTGGACTTGCCATGCTCCTCATCAGCAGCATCAACTTTGGAACTGCCAGCACGTTTAGCTTGTTTTTGAATCAAGGACACATGCGCTTTATTTTGCCTACGGTCACAACACTGCGCAACATCGTGCTGATTTGTGGTATGAGTGCGGCGGCTGTGTACTTGCCAGCTCGAGCCGCCGCCCAACTTCAACCCGCCGAAGCCCTCCGCGCAGGTTAGTAGCTAGCCAACTTATCCGAACCAACTTAATCAAACGAAGCTAACACTTCAAAATCTTTTTACAACAACATCAACCCGATGTTGTCACCCCAGTCTTGTATTTCTCAATCTAATACTCAAGGAGACACACCATGAAACTCACCTTACGCACCCTCGTCATGAGCTTACTCACTATAAGTTTACTGACTGCTAACGCCCAAGCCCCCAGCGACCACGAAACCATTCTCCAAAACATCGACGTTAACAGCCGTTTTCCCGCCGATATGACCGCGACGGTTACTTTAGAAGAACAAGACCCCAACGAAGGGGATGAACTTTTTACCGTACGCATGTTCCGACGCGATGTTGACGACAAGTTTTTGCTCCTCTTTGAACTCCCCGAAGTGCAACTGGGGCAAGGTTATTTGAACATTGAAGACGGGCTATGGTTTTACGACCCTGAAAGCCGCCAGTTTACCTATACCTCGCTCAGTGAAAGTTTTAGCGGCACAGACGCGCGTAACTCCGACTTTCAAGCGTCTGACATGGCCGGGGATTATGACGTTGTGTCGTTTGAAGAAGGCACCCTGGGCAATTTTGAGGTGTGGATTTTGGAACTTGAAGCTACCAACGACGAAGTCACCTACCCCTACCGCAAAGTTTGGGTGTCTAGAGAGCCCAACCTCATCCTTAAAAGTGAAGACTACAGCCTCAACCAGCGGCTTTTGCGCACGTCTTACTTTCCAAGTTACGCCAGGGCCGGCGAAAGTTACATCGCTGACCAGCAGCTTTATGTAGACGCACTCGTTGAAGGTAAGTCCACCCAGCTAACCATCGAGAACATCTCCACCGCCGAAATTCCCAACAACGTGTTTACCAAAGCCTACGTTGAACGCGTGAACCGCTGATGGTTAGGCGTTATCAACGTTCTACTCAATTTTGTGTCTTGCTGATGTGCTTAATGGTAAACGTTGGGTGGAGCCAAACTAACTTGGATGATGCCCTGTTTGGCGGTAACCAAGAAAGCAGTCAAGAAGAATCATCTCAAGAAGATACTGACACAGCAGCAGGTGATGATGACCTCTTTCAAGGTGGCGGCAGTTTCATTAGCGATGTTGAAGAAGACCCCGACGCCAACCCAGCTGATGACCTCCTTACCAGTGAAACCGTCACAATTGGCGGCAGTATTGATATGAGTGCTGAATTTCAGGTACTTCTCAATCCAGATGATGACCAAGATACTGTTGATAGCGGTTTGGTTGACCTCAATGCACGGTTTTTTTTGGACGCACGGCCAGATAGTGACTTTCGGGCGCTAGTCAAAGGCGACATTATTTATAGTACTGAGGATGACCTCGAGTTCGACCTGCGCGAAGCCTTTGCAGACGTAGACATTGACAACATCGTGTTTATTCGTGCCGGTAAACAAACCATTAACTGGGGCGTGGGTGTATTTTTTAGCCCGGCCAACCTCATCAACATTGAACGCATTGACCCGGAAGATACCAGCGCTGAACTGGCTGGGCCGGTGGCCATCAAAGCGCAGTTGCCATTAGGCGTGAATAACTTAACTGGCTACTTGCTCACCGACGACTTTGAAAGTGATGACAACATCGGCATCGCTGGATTGTATGAGTTTTTGTTCGAGGGTTACGAAATTACCGTTGGTAGTGTGTACCGCTACGACGCACCATGGGCGGTGATGGCCACAGCAACGGGCGAACTTGCGGATGTAACTGTATACGGTGAGGCTGTGCTCGAGGGCAACAGCGACAAAGTGTTCTTAACAGAAGACGCAACAGGACTTGACGCAAGTACTTCAGATGATGTGTTTTTCTCTGGCACTTTGGGCGCACGCTTTACAACCTCAACTGAAGATGACCGCTACACGCTATCAGCAGGCGCACAATACTTTTTTAATGGCCAAGGTTATGGCGACACCAGCATCTTTACAGACAATCCGGCTGCCGTGAGCGGCTTAGTAGCTGATGGTACTTTGAGTATCTCTGACCTCACTGAGCGTGGCAAACACTACGCAGCACTGAGCCTCAGTTCGCCAGATGTGAACTTTAGCGACATCACCCCGTCGGTATTTTGGTTGGGCAATTTAAGTGATGGTTCTGGCTTTGCGACCGCTACAGCCCGCTACGAGATCACTGACGATTTATCTACCAGTTTGCAATATCGGTTTAACTATGGTGCTGAAGGCGCAGAGTACAGCCCACGTGGTGATAGTCACAGTATTACGCTATCGTTAGATTTTTTTGGGTCGTTTTGATAGCCATTATCTCGATATAAAAATACCCAGCTCGAAAGCTGGGTATTTTGTTTGTGAAAACTTAGTAGCGGAAAACTTAGTAGCGGACAGATGCCGCGTTGGTGACAGTAACGTTACTAGCTTGAAGGCCTTTTTGACCTTGCTCTACATCAAACTCAACCTCATCCCCTTCGTTGAGGTTGCGATAACCATCGGCTTGAATGGCTGAGAAGTGTACGAAGACATCATCGCCGCCGTCACTTTGCTCAATAAAGCCAAAACCTTTTTCGCCGTTGAACCATTTTACTTTTCCTGTTGGCATGTTTCTTTTCCTTACTGCTAAACCTAAGTGAAGCATAGAGTGTTTGGGCAGTTGCCCATGTCACAAGAAGATATTGACATTTGTTGTGACACGTTAACCATACTTGTTTTAGGACGCCAATACTAGTGATTGTAAACATGTAGCTCACATTTCCGCCGAAACACCTATATAAGTCCATATAGAACACGCGCTAGAACGTCTCCCTTAGGTCTCAAATAAACCTGCGATAAGGGTTATTTTCCTGCTTGCTCGAGCTTCAAAATCGCTTGGTGATAGCGCCTAGCACGCTCGAGATCGTAATCACGCACCTCATCTAAGCGCGTCAAATCAATATTGTGGCGTAAATCCGCTAGCTTCACCGTGCGTGCAAGTGAGTTGTGCGCAAGTGCGTCAATGTAGTCTTCGTAAGAGACATCTTCTAGCTTAGTCACTAAGCGGACAGCCTCTACTACCTCAGTGTTAAACCCCTCAGCTCGCAAATCTTCCAGCGTTAGCGGGGTGTCTTCAACAACATCATGTAAAACTGCCACAATTTTGGCAGGGATGCTCTCAACTTGTTCCATCACATGGAGCGGATGAAGTAGATAGGGAATGCCATTGCGTTGAAGCTGACCTGCATGATATCTGGCGGCAAGTTCTACAGCGCGCTCGAGGCTAGACATATATTGAGTTTATAGAGATAGACATGATATTGCCATCAGACTTAATTGCCATCAGACTTAGCGATAACATCAACAAATACCCAAAACGCTACCAACGGTGATGAACTTGCACAGAAATATCATCTTGATAAATGGCTGCCATCTGTGCCATAGCCTCGTCTGAAAAGGCAGGCAAGTCAGCCGCAGCCGCGTTATCCTCTACTTGGCTCGGGCGTTTAGCACCGGGGATCGCGCAGGTGACGGCATCAAACATTAAAATCCAGCGCAAGGCCATCTGGGCCATGGTGGCACCTTCAGGTATAAACGGGCGCAGTTTGTCCACTGCTGCCAGCCCCGTATCGTAATCCACACCAGAAAAGGTCTCACCTTGGTCAAACGCTTGTCCGTGACGATTAAAGTTGCGGTGGTCGTCTTCTGCAAAGGTAGATGCGGCCGTCATTTTGCCCGTGAGCAAACCGCTCGCTAGTGGCACCCGAGCCAAAATACCCACGTTGTGCGCCTTAGCCTCCCTGAAAAATAACTCACTAGGGCGCTGCCGGAAGATGTTAAAGATAATCTGTACCGTCGCCACGTTAGGGTAAAGGATAGCTTTGAGAGCTTCTTCTACTTTTTCTACACTCACACCGTAGTGACGAAGCTTGCCCTCTTGCACCAGGTCGTCCAGCACGCCAAAAACTTCTGGGCGGTAGTAGACCTCGGTAGGTGGGCAGTGAAGTTGCACCAGGTCAAGGCAATCTGTCTCGAGGTTTTTGAGGCTTCTATCAATAAATTCAGTTAGGTTCTTGCGGTTGTACCCGTCTGCTTCATGTGGGTTTAAGCGCCGCCCGGCTTTAGTAGCCACAATAATCGGCTCATCGCGCTCGCGTTTTAAGCGGGCAATGCGCTGCTCGCTGACGCCGTCGCCGTAAACGTCTGCAGTGTCAAAAAAGTTGATGCCATTGTCCAGCGCTGAATGTAAAGCCTGCATGGCTTCGTCTTCGGTAACTTCGCCCCAACTGCCGCCGATGGCCCACGCGCCAAAGCTAATTTCGGAGACTTGATAGCCAGTTTTGCCAAGTGTTCGGGTTTGCATGATGATCCTTTCAGGTCGTTATGAGGATGATGCTGTTGTAACTCGAGCACCTCCCACCAAACGACATATAAATGACGTACACAAACCACGCCCTACACACTTATGATGAGATTTATTGGAAATGCTGGTGGATGGATCAGCTCAGCTCACTAACTTAAGTGCCAACTGCGCGGCCACCACATCCGCCTCCGCCGTCACCACCTGAACATCTGTCAACTCAGTTTGTACGCTGGCAACCACCTCCTGCGCGTGCTGGGCAATCCCACCTGAAAACGCAACAGGTAAAGGCTCAGTGAGGCGGTGCTGAATGTCTTTAGCAAGCCGCGCCAGTTCCTGACCTGCGCGCTGCAAAATCTCCAGTGCAGCAGTATCTCCTTCGTTGGCCGCCGCTACCACCACCGGCACCAGCGTAGCTACTTTACTGCGCCCACCACCGTAGACAGTTGCCATAATGTCCGGCCAAGTGCGCGTACCAAGTGCATCATAAACATGACTTGCAAGCAAAGTATCTCTTGGTTGACCATCGTGATCTGCCCAGCGCAACACTTGCCGTAGTGCTTGCTGTCCAATCCAAAAGCCTGCGCCAGCGTCATCAATTAAATAGCCGTAGCCGCCTGCACGCACCTCACCGCCATCTGCCGTTTGGTGATAGGCAACTGCGCCCGTTCCTGCGTACAACAAAACGCCCTCACCAGGGGCAAACACGCCTAAGTAGGCCACGTTCAGATCGTTGTCAAGCACAACTTTATCCGTGGATAAACCAAGTTTTTGGATGATTTCATTTACGAGTAGAGCGTGTGCGTCTGTATGTTGATGTAAGCCTGTCATACCTGCCACAACTGCGTTTGGAGTGGCGACGGCAAGGACGTTCTCGAGCAAATTGTGCAACCGACCAAGATTCGTCTCGCGGTCACTAGCCGTAAAAATATGTCCCGTGATGGGGTCAGTTGTACCGCGCGCTAATTCGCCTGTGGTGTCTATGAGTCGCCAACGGGTGCTCGAGCCGCCTGCGTCTATCCCTAAACCAATCATTAGCCATCATCAAACCACAAAAAACGAGCAGCACCTTCGCACTGCCCGTTAATCTAGTTGAGGTTGTCTTAGCTAGGGCTAGAAATCCGCCACCACCAGAATATGCAAGGCTAGGTTTGGTTGTAAGGTACGCTCTGGGAAACTAAACGTGATGCCTTTTGCGCTTGGATCATCAATTGTTGCCAGCACAATATCTCTATTATCTTGAATACCCCTTGTGCCACCATCAATCAGCAACGTGAGTGAGTTTACGTCTCTAAGTGCTGGGATGTCATCTGTGGTGAGTGTCAGCGAATTGATGGTCACATCTGCTGAGCCTACTGGTACAAGCAACCTAGCACTGAATACAGGTACGTTCTGCTGATTTGGGCTGATGGTGATGTCATTTAAGGCTGTCCCCGGTAAGACCTGCAAGGCATTGGCAGGTGCGTTGCCCACTCTTACAATGAGGTCAAAGATAAATGGATTTTCATTGGCATCTGGATCATTGCTGGCGAGGCTCACTTGCCCTGTAAACGTACCGGCCATTGAGGTATCTGCACTCACTTGTAGTAAGGCACTTTCAAAACTGCCCAAGCTTTCAGGCAAAGCGTCTCCAGCAACAGACAAGAAACTTGGTAAGACAAGCTCCCCTAAGTCCAATACCTGCGCGCCGGGGTTACGAACTAGGTAGTTCAGTATAACGTTCTGATTACGGTTGAACGGACCGTAAGACAAAACTTCAACGCCGTTGGAGGTAATGGTTTCGGCTGCAAGACTATCGCCATTGCGTATTTGGATGTCTTGGTTGGGGTTGATGATAGTTGTTGTCGCACGCTCAAACGCACCTGCATCACAAGCAGGACCTTGAGGGCGGACCGTCCTACGTTGGTCAAAGCTGTTGATGGGCGGGGCAGCACAATCTGCTGCGGGTGCAAGGTCAACTGCAGGACTGCCTACCACCAAAGCGTGGGTTTGGGTGTTGCCACCGTTGTTGGCTAAACCAGCAAGGATGTTACCGATGGCGGTGGGCGTTGTGCCGTCGCTAGTTGCGTTAATGTCATTGGCACCGGGTACAAAGGTATTAAGGGCTTGGACAGTAGTGTTGCTGCTGTCACCAAGGACGTTAAAGTTATTGGCGACGATAATACCGTTAAAAAGTTCAATGTCTTCATTAACAGGTGCAGTATTGCCACTTACGATAGAGCGGTTTAAGGTGAGCGTGCCACCATTTTGAGAAATACCACCCGCACCAAATACCCCACTCGTTGCAGTATTGGCGGTAATTGTGCTGTTGTTGAGGGTCAGTGGACCATTGTTGTAAATACCCCCACCATTCCTCGTTGTATTTCCAGAAATAGTGCTGTTGTTGATGATTATCGTACTGCCCGTATTGAAAATACCCCCACCATAACCATTAGATGTATTTCCCGAGATAGTACTGTTGTCGATGGTAATCGTAGCGCCCCCCTGAGCGTAGATACCTCCACCAGAAACAGTAGCCGTATTTCCCGAGATAGTACTATCATTGATAGTCAGTGTGCCGCCGAAACTGCGAATACCCCCGCCCCTATCTACATTTCCACCTGAGATAGTGGCACTATTCAGCGTTAGATCACCTCCGCCTGCAATCCTGATAATTCTGAACCCTGGGCCACCCGTGCGCTCAATCGTTGCACCATTAGCTTCAATGGTGATCTCACTGGTGATGTCTGGTAAGGCAGCAACACCATTGGGAGCGTTGTAACTAAACGTGCCGCCAGCTAGCACAATTGTGTCTGCGCCAGCACCTGCTGGGCAGTTTGCTGTAGGAGCGTCTGTGTTAGCAGCTTGAATAGCTTCAACGAGGGTACACGCGCCAGCCACATTGATGGTAGCGGCTCTGGCTGGCATCAGGTTAAGTGCGCAGAGTAAGGCGGCTGTAGACAGGCCCATCTTTAACCTACGCCGCAGTGCCCTAGGTGCAGTTTTGAATTGGTTGTAGTAGTGGAGAAAGCGGGTTTTTAAGGTGGTATCTTGTCCAAACAGAACATCTGTGAGTTCTGGGAGTGGGCGTGTCGTTGGGTTAGTTGAACGTGCTTGCCAAGCTTGGTAAATCTGTTGGTAGGGTTGAGTATCAAGTTGTTTGTTGTGCTTGCGTTTCATATCTCTCCTCATTATTTCTCCCTACTCAGGTGTGTATTTATACTACAAGTTTGTTGTTGTCTGCTCAGGCTGTTATTTGTTGAGGGCATCGTCTGGCAACACATATGAGGTCATTAGTAGAGGGTCTTGCCACTCGAGCATCTCAGGGAAGCGGCTGGGTAGTACTTGCACGGCAAATATCTCTTGTACACCTTCCTCAAAGCGTAAAAAGCCCAGTATCTCGGCTGTTTGCCAGTTGACCACCCACACGCCACAGACTCGCTCGTCTAAGCGCTCTACTAAAGGAATGCCACTAAACACCGCACTTTCGCGCACTTGCGATAAGCCAATGAACGCTAGCGGGCCAACGACATCTATCCCCCTCGTAAAGCCGGGCAGTTGCACTACTGTTTGCCACGTGCCCGTTGTTAGGTCTGCCTGTGCCAAACTACCCTCGCCAGATTCCAATAGCCACAGCCCATCATCAAACCAACGTGGCGAATGGGGCATAGATAACCCGCGCAATAAAATCTTGCTGCTAGGCACGTCAATAAGTAAGCCGCCGTTGCGCTTGTTCTCACGCCAACCGCCTGCTGTATCAGTCTGTCCCAGTGCGGTGACATAACGCGGCGCACCGTCAAGCATGCACAAGCCGTTTAAGTGACAGCGGTCTTCGGGTAGTAGTGCGCTTACAAAAGGAGGTTGCCACTGCGGGTTAAAACTGTGGTCGGGGTCAAGTGTACATAGGGCACTAAACTTCGTGTTGACAAACCACAAGTTACCGCTTGCGTCATAGTTCATCTCGTGAATGTCTACATCGCCAGTCACATGGACGCGGCGCGGTAAATAGCAAGCATCGTGCTGACCTTTAGGTTCAATTTTGGGCGCAATTGCAGCCACGTTGCGGTAATACCAGACTGTATTTGCACCGCCAATACTTAACTCGTTTTGATGCATGGCGATGCCCATAGGCTTGTAGAAATTACGAAAGTGGGTGTTGATCTTGCCATCTTCGTGACGAACTAAAATAACCCGCCCAGCTTGATAAGTAGACACCGCTAGGCTAATGCCCAACTGCTTCAGAATGTCTACAAGTGAACTGGTGTACACACTGCGCAGAGGATTTTGTGAGCTGGGACTCGCCTGTTTTGGGGCCGGCGCTGGTGTGTTCAGGCGGGTTGAATCAGACATGGATATACACAGGATTAGCGTCAAATAAATTTGTAAGATACGTGGCGTATATAGATACTTGTTGTTTCACGAACACCGTATCCCTTCAGTGATAAGTCATCTTTATAAAGCATATTAAAGACGACTAGGTGTATTGACAACCCACTTTTGATAGTCGTACTTTAGTTTATGAGATGAACTCTTATAAAACTCTTACTTAGGTCCCTCCCATTCACCTAGCCCAACCAGACAACGGGCAGCCTTAGCCACCCGTTTTGCTTAGTTGAATTGGTTGATGGTACTTGGCGAGTTTCTAAAAGTCTGCCACCACCAGAACCCACAGCGGCAAATTAGGTTGCAAGGTCCGCTCTTCAAACTCAAACGTGATGGTGTTAGAGGTTGGATTATCAATAGTTGCAAGGATGACGTCTCGGTTGTCTTGAATACCTCTTGTTCCCCCATCAATGAGGAGGGTAAGTGATTGGACGTCTCGTAGTGCTGGGATGTCATCAGTGCTTAAGGTAAGTGAGTTGATGGTGACATCGGCTGACCCTTCTGGGACAAGCAAGTAAGCACTGTAGACAGGTACATTCTGTTGGTTTGGACTGATGTTGATATCATCCAAGGTTATCCCTGGTAAAACCTGTAGGGTATTAGCGGGTTCATTGCTAATCCTCACAATGAGGTCAAACACAAACGGGGTTTCGTTAGCGTCTGGGTCATTACTAGCTAAGCTAACTTGTCCTTCTAGGGTGCCAGCTACTGAGGTATCTACCCGAACTTGTAACAAGGCACTTTCAAAGCTACCCAAGCTTTCGGGTAAGGTGTCGCCTTCTACACTCATGAAGCTAGGCAACACAAGCTCACCCAAGGTTAAGGTTTGAGCACCAGGATTGCGAACCAAATACTCAAGTACAACACTTTCACTACGCTTAAATGTGCCGTAGGAGAGTGGCACTAAGCCATTGGAGGTAATGCTAGATGAACTTGTGCTGTTACCATTTCTAATTTGGATGTCTGGATTGGGATTAATAACAACGGCACGTGCAAAACCACCTTCAAACGCACCCATATCCACAGCTGCTCCATCAATGCGAGGGTTGCCTGCGAGATCATTAGATATACCAGCTGCTGCCGCATCATCGCCAGCGTCAATGGCAGGAGAACCCATTACAAGGCGGTAGTCGCCTGCAGTGGTAGGTGCAGATGCTGCGGGTTCAGGATTCAAAAATACATCGTTAATGGTAAGACCTACGAAGGTGTCTCCAGTAGATTCACCTGAAGCGAAGCCATAGGCGCTGTTGTTGAGAGTGACATTACCTCTGATTTGGGGATTGGTGGATGCCTCATTACCCAGCACCAAGCTGTTGGTCAGAGTCACAGTACCCGCAGTACCGATACCGATAAAACTATCGGTATGAATCCCGCCGCCGTTATTACCCGCATTGTTGCCAGTCACTGTACTGTTGGTAAGGGTTACACTAGTGAAAAGATAACTAGTATAAATCCCACCACCGTCGTCGCTTGCGCTGTTACCCGTCACCGTACTATTGATGAGGGTAACGTCATCTAGGCCGGAAATTCCGCCACCGCTGCCAACAACACTGCCATTTTGGATCGTTAGATTGTTGATCGTGAGGGAGCCGCTAGAGCGTGTATGATTAAAAATCCTAAACTGTGGCGTGCTGGCTGCATCACTACGTGCTACAGTCACGCCCCCACTCAATGCACTCGCATCAATCGTTAAGAATCTAACACTAATGTCTGGCAGCGCTGTCAAGAGCGTAATTGTCTGACCAGCTAAGCTGGCGTCAAACGTAATAATAGTGTTACTAGTCGCGTTTGTGATGACCTCGCGCAAACTATCAGGTCCTGCATCGTTCGTATTCATAACAACGGCATTGACAGTGGGTGAACCTGTCCATCCAAGTGTCATAAACCAAATAGCTACTAAACAACTTGATAATTTATTGATTCTTTGCATGTTTACTGCCTTCCGTAGATGTTTTGTTACAGACACTGTTCTTAGTCACTGTGCTCTTTGACGTACTAATTGCGTGCAATGCGAACGAGGATAAAATAACGTCTATAAATCTTTTAGCAAATCCACGAATCATCCCTCCAGGTTATAGCCACAATGAGCAATGGAGTTGTGGATGTTGTCAGGAGTGATGGTGAGAACAGCTTGACAAAAAGCATCAATGAGGTTGGCAACTGAATCAGGACGAAGTTGCTTGATAAAGGTTTTGATCTTAGCGAAAAGATGCTCGATAGGATTGAAGTCAGGTGAGTAGGTAGGTAGATACAGTAACTCGCACTTAGCAGCTTTGACTAAGTCCTTGACAGCGTCGCCATGGTGAACTGTCCAGTTATCAAGGATAAGGATGCTACCAGCTTTGAGGGTTGGTAAAAGACAGTGTTCAAGGTAGCCTAAGAAAGCATTTTGGTCTACCCCCTCAGGCATGACTAAAGCTTGGTCTGCAAGGTCAGCTTGCAAGCGACAGGCTGCTACGAGACTGACCCGTTGTTTTTTACCTTTAGGTTGGCTGTCACGTGCTCGCAGGTGGCTGGCTGCCCAAGCATAGTCGCAATTAATCCCAACATAGGTGCTTGTCTCATCTATAAACACTAGCTTCGCAGCAGCTTGCTCAGCTACCTGCTGCCAGTAGTCGCGGCGCTGCTCCTCATCTTTTTCACTGGCGCTCAAGCTTTTTTTTATACGTGATGCCTAGTTTCTTAAGATAGTTCCCCATAGCTGACTTCTTGAGCTTGACCCCTGTTTCCTTGGCTAGCGCTTCAGCACGCTTTTCTAACGTCCACTCAGGATGTGCTTCAACCTGCTGCTGCAGAACTACTAACGCCTTACCTTGCAAGCTGGGGGGGCGTCCTGGATGCTTTATCCCAGCCAGCTTGCCTACCTCAGCTAACTTGACATAATCACGCACTGTCCAGCGGCTCACCTCATAGCGTGCAGCTACATCCTTGATCCGTTCACCCCGGTTAACCGCTGCCACAATTCTTTTCCTTAGGTCTAATGAGTAACCCCGCATTCCCTAGCTTAGCAGGGAGGGGTAAATAGTGGAAGTGCTAAAGCAAGCTGAAGATATGCACATTGTCTAGGTAGTAGACAGCCTAGCTGTGTCTAGCAGTTGATTGAGAGAAGACACAATGTTTAGGGTCAGCAGGTTTGATCAATGGGAAGTAGACCCAAAAACCAGCCCAGACGGCGGAAATTGGTCTTTGAGAAAAATGATAATAATGTGACGCCGTCAAAGCAGGGGTACATGTACTCGAGTACATCATCTGACAAATTTGTGTAGGCTGGGCGCGTTTTAAGAATCTCACTAGCTTCTTGAAGAGCACGTGTAAAGTCCTGCGGACGCCCTGCTGCCGTTAAGTGAAACAGCCCAGCTAAGTAACGACCAATGATCATTTCAGACCGCCGCCAACCGTGGTAGCATCGGCTGATTGTCACGAGGTCGTTGCGAAATGGATAAAACGCGGTTTCTGGGGGCAAGTTGCGGGGGCGACCAACCCAGTAGTGATACACCGGTGCAGTAGCTAAAAAATCTGCTTCGTAGCCAGCATCACGTAGGGCAAATACTGTTCCTGTCTCGATACCACCTCGGAAATAACCGTGCGGACTTATAGGAATATTCGCTAGTGCTTCGCGGCGGAAAACAGCACCGGGAAACCGCACGCTACGGGTAGGGGCAAAGGTTTGTCCCTCAGGGACGTCTGGGAAATAGGTTGTATAGCCTAGTCGGCCACTTTTAGCATCAAAGATGGGTAGGGCAATGAGTCCTAGCTTGGAACCGCGTGTTTCAAAGTGGGCGATGACTTGCTCGAGCGTGTCATCAGCAGGATAGGCGTCATCATCTAGCTTAAAAATGTAGTTACCTTTGGCCATCTCAACAGCTTTGTACAGATTGTCTTGACTACTTTGAACATCATTACGGAACCCGCGTACCTCTGGAAAGTTGTGCTGAATCATATTCCACGTGCCATCTTCTGAGGCATCATCTACAACGATGACCTCCCTGCTAGGTCCAGGTAGGTCGTATAGTTTCGTGAGAAGCTCGCGCACAAGCTCGCGGCGGTTGCGGGTGGGAAAGACAAAACTCACAACTGGATTGTTCATAATGTTACTGACCTAACCCTCCTTAAAAGGCTGTTGTTTGATTGATGGTCTAGTCTCGTTTTAAAGCAGCTAAAATTTGTTTTACCAATCAAGCTATTTATAACGTCTGTGGGTGTGTTTTTTATCAAGGTTTGATGTATTGCTCGAGAAAATCCTACACATCTTCAAATTGACAAGGATAGTCACATTTGTACCCAGTCGAGTCACAACAAACCACCAATATTAAAAATTGGTTGATGACCCTTATGGTTACTCCAGAACACGTTGTAAACGAGGTATGCTACTCTGTAAATAGGAATACAAAATTAACCGACTACTGAGGAGGATTTACAATGAAACGCATTCATATTGCATCTGTCTTGCTACTTGCACTGTTTTTAGCTGCGTGTAGTGAAAGTGGTGAGGTGTCTGACTTTACCTTTAGCACAAACCACACAGCAAATGGTCTTAGTATTATCTGTGACGATGATTCAACCAACCTACGTTATTCGTTTACTTACACACCCAACTTGCTTGGTGAGCTTCGCTCATGGGACCAAGAGCTCGTAGGTGAAGATACTGGCGAAGTTCGTTTCACACGTAGATTCTTTCCTAGCGATGACCAAGTTACATTTGAAGACACTACCTACACTGTCAATACAGTTATCCCATCTAGAACAGCACCTTTGACAGTTGATGGCCAAGCAATTATTGTCGAGCCTATTGTTAAGGGTCAAAGTAGATTGGTTGTAGAAGTAAATGGCACTTTGAATGATACACAAATCTTCCGGAGCCGTGCCATTGACGTTGTGGACTGCTTTTAAAATCTAAGATTAGCTTTACACAAACGAATAGATGCCCCTTTGCTTAGTGAAGGGGCATCTTTTTGACTTTAGTGAAATGCCTGCCACTCCGGTTCGTTCTCAAAAATCCAGCGGTAGTAGTCTTGCCCTTGTAGGTTTACAGCCGCCGCTTCATCGACGATGACCTTACAGTTAGCATGAAGTTGTAAAGCGGTTGCACTAATCATGGCAGTAATGGGGCCTTCGGTGGCTCTGGCAAGCATGTCTGCTTTGGCGCTACCCGTTACCACCATGATGATTTCCCTTGCGTCCAAAATAGTCCCTACGCCCATCGTCATGGCTCGAGCGGGCACCTTATCCGGATCATCCCCAAAAAACATAGCGTTCTGCTGGCGCGTTGTCGGTGTGAGTGCTTTGTCCCGTGTGCGCGACATAAGTGAGGATAGTGGCTCGTTAAATCCAATATGACCTGATTCACCTAGCCCTAAAAGTTGTAGGTCAATGCCGCCAGCCTCGCGGATGCACGCTTCATAAGTTAGAGCTTCTTCTTTCAGGTTGTCTGTTATGCCGTCTGGCAAATGGGTATTCGCAGTATTGATGTTGACATGTTCAAAAAGATGTTCGTGCATGTAGGCGTTGTATGACCGTGGGTCACTGGCTGCCAAGCTCACGTACTCATCTAAATTAAACGTGACACATTGCGAAAAATCGAGTTCCTCAGTCTGATGTAACTGGGCTAGCTGGCTGTAAATACCTTCCATTGTGCGGCCCGTGGCGCAGCCCAACACAAACCTAGGTTTGGCACGTAGACGACTTGCCACTAACTTAGCTGCTAGGGTGGTGGCAGCCTCAGCATTCTGTTGAATAAGGATTTCCATAACCTCAGCCTATCGTGCAAGCTTCACCTGGATGTCACGTGTGTATACGAAGGTTACGTGTGTTTATACATGTTCTTGTGAGATGTCAAGCCGTGTGGACAGAACGCCCGCTGGCGATGACCTCGAGCACCTCAAACTCACGACTAACCACAACCATATCTGCCCGTTTACCCATCACCAACTCACCACGATCAGCTAAACCCATATAACGCGCAGGCGTTGTACTCAAGAGTTGACTTGCTTGTCTCAAGTTTAGGCCAGCTTCTAGCCCATTACGCAATGCTTTATCGAGGGTGAGAATGCTCCCAGCTAATGTGCCATCTGCCAGCGTGGCCCGCCCATCTTCTACAGTTACAGTCTGCCCGCCCAACTCACTTTTACCGTCATCTAGACCGCTAGCACGAATACTATCGGTAATAAACATGAGGCGTTCAAGCTTGGCATGAAACGCTGCCAACATGCTGGTTGGATGAACGTGATTGGTGTCAAAGATAAGCTCAGCAAACGCGCGTTCGTCTGCAAGTGCCGCGCCAACTGCGCCGGGAGCGCGGCTCTGCAAGGGGCTCATGGCATTGTAGAGGTGGGTAAAACTGACGGTGCCTCCCGCAGCGCTAACAACCTCAGCGCAGGTTCTGGCATCTTCTGCTGTGCATACCGTGTGTCCAAAACTTACCCGTACATCAGCTTCGGCAAATGCTTGTGCGGCAAGCTGTGCATTGTCAATTTCGGGCGCGAGGGTGACAAGGCGGATGACGTTGTAAGCGAGGAGTTGCTCGAGCAACTCCACTGTCGGAGTCAGCGTAAATGGCGGTTGTGCGCCTAAACGGTTAGGGCTGATAAACGGCCCCTCGAGGTGCACCCCCGCTATATCTGGCAGGTTGGGGTCTGCCTCCGCTTGAACGGTACGGACGCCCTCGAGCGCGCTCAAAATAGCCTCCCATGGGTTGGTCATGGTGGTTGGGTAAAGGGTGGTTGTACCGTGTCGCACGTGAAACTGGGCGAGTTTGCGAACACCTTCAGGTCCATCCATCGTGTCACCACCGCCACCGCCATGCACGTGAACGTCAATAAAGCCGGGTAAGACGATGCGGTCTGCCTCAGCAGGAACATTTGCTTGGGGAGTATCTCCGTGAATGTTGGTGATGACATTTGTGTAGTCAAGCGTGCCTGTGATGAAGCCAGCAGGCGTGAGGAAGCAAGCCTCGAGCTGCTTATCTGCGAACTGCTTTTTTGATGGTAATTCAGCCATAAGCTTCGATAACTACACACAGTGAGATGAGATGATAATTCGTCGTGACCGTCACAAATCTAAGGCTATCATCTTTTTCTAGTAACTTTCTTTGAATTGGGCTTGATGAATCTATCACTCATTTGACCGTCGGGCATACACAAATTCTTCGCGTGTTACCCGCTAGACTGGACACATGTCACTTTTGGTTCGCTTAGCGTTGCGTAACTTGCTCCGGCACCCGTGGCGCAGTTTGGCCACGGGGTTTGGGGTTGCGCTGGGAATTGCAGCGGTACTCGCCACACTGTCCGTCGGCGATAATGTTCAAGCCAATGTTGCGGGCAGCCTCGAGGCAGCGGCAGGCAAAGCCAATTTGCTAGTCACACCCGGCGCGCAAGGTCGGGCCGTATTTGCCATTGACGACATTTTAGAGGATGTCACTAACGTAGCGGGAATCGCCCAAGTCTATCCTGTACTCAATTTTCGAGCGGAACCCGTGCAGGACATTCAAGGCGTGGGCGACTCCATTGTGCCGGGGCTAAGCACTGGTTTTGTACTCACCGGGCGGGTCACCTCTGCGACAGACGATCTACCTGCTGAGGTCAGTTCTGGGACCATCCCCCAAATGGATTCAGGCGGCATGGCGTTAGCGGAGTCGTGTGCAACCGCTCGCGATATTACCCTTGGCGACGAGATGTTCTTTTTAACTCAGTTTGGTGAGATTCCGTTTGAGGTTGTGGGCTTGTTGGACGACTCGATTGGGCTAGGTAGTACCAACGGCAGCCGTATTGGGCTCATCAATTTAATGGATTTACAAGAGGTGTTGCGGCTGAGCGGTCGGGCGTCTTATCTAGAAATTTTGGTGAACGAAAGTAGCGAGGTTGAGGATGTGCGTCTTGCGCTCGAGGACGCTCTACCAGAAACCTACGCTGTGACCTACCCAGCCGGCAGCGGTGATTTTGCGGTCGGCATCGTGGACACCATCGAAGCGGGCTTGCAAGTCTTGGCAGCTACACTCATTGCCTTAGCTGGATTTATGGCCTACAACACCTTTGCTGCCAGTGTGGTCGAACGCGCGCGCGAGTATGCACTTTTGCGTACCATCTGCCTCACCCGCAAGCAAGTGCGTCAACTCGCGATGATAGAAGCACTTTTGCTAAGTATTGTTGGTGTGATTGTCGGTATTGCTGCCGGAGCTGGGCTTGCGTATGTGATTACTCGGGTTAACACCGTGCTGTTGGGGTTTGCGTTTCGGACCTTAGTGTTACCTGTCTCGAGCCTCATCATCGCCAGTGTTTTGGGTGTGGGTGTTTCGTTACTAGCTGGAGCGCTGCCAGCGATGGCAGCTGGACGGACGCGGCCGCTTACAGCCTCGAGGCAAAGTGAGGACGTAGCGACGCCCAAACCTATCATTGGCGCGTTACTGCTTGCGGCTGGCGTCATTGTGGCATTAGCGCCGTGGCGGGGCTATTGGGCGCTTGCGGCCAGCGGTCTAGCCGTTGCGCTGTTGTTTGTAGGCGCTGCGCTCATCACACCGGTGTTATTACAACCAACGTTGGCCGTCTTGCGACCTATTTTGTTAAAAGCATTCGGCGTGGCAGGTAAACTGGGTGCAAGTTTTACCCAGCGCAACGCCGCCCGTAATGGGGTTGCTATTGGCGCGGTGATTGTCGGTATGGGCATCACCATTGGTGTGGGTGCGATGGTGTCTGGCATCAACTATGCCATCGACAGTTGGGTGGCAACGACCATTGTGGGTGACTTGTTTGTGACCACGCCAGTAGGCTTTCCAGATGACTTTGAACAGACTTTAAATACCTCCGTTGAGGGTGTGAACGTAGCTAGTGGCGTGGGCGTGCGGATTGTGCGCTTTGAGCAAGAAGATGACGCATCTGAAGACGCGCCAGCAGGTCGCCGCAGACCGAGCGGGCGCAGCGTAGCACTGGTGTTAGTTGACCCCGAACGCTTTAATCCGCAAACAGGCTTTGGACGCTTTCAGTTTATTAGCGGTCAGGGCGATGAAGAAGATGCGTATGAAACGCTACGCTCGAGCAACTCAGTCTTAGCCGCCAACACCATGCTCGACCGTTTTGGCATTGCCCAAGGCGATACCGTCACCTTACGAACAGACGATGGCTTTGTAGACTTTGAGGTTGGTGGCGTGGTCGTCGACTTTACGGGCGGTGGTGAGGCCTTTGTTGTGAGCATTGCAGAACTTGACCGCTTTGGCGGTGGCAGTCCCGACTTGTTTGTAATCACCGTTGAGGATGGCGTTTCTCCTGCTGACGTGCGGGACGCTATGCTGGCAGCCTTCCCTAACTTGTACCTTGATATCACGCTAAATCAAGATTACCGCCAGCGTATCCTCGACCTTACCCAACAGACCTTCACCACGACGAACTGGTTACTTGTGCTCGCGGTGTTCATTGCTGCTCTAGGTGTCACCAATACTTTGGGCATGAACTTGAGCAGTCGTCAGCACGAACTGGCTGTCCTGCGGACGATTGGGTTAAGTAGGGGCGGCCTGCGCAAGCTCATCATGGCTGAAGGGGTTGTGGTTGTGACCTTGGGGGCTATTTTAGGCATTGGCTCGGGCTTGCTACTTTCTAGGGTCATTACTGAGGGTGCCATTGCCCTAACTGGTTTTGCCATTAGCCCGCGTTACCCGTGGACGCTCATTACGCTAGCGCTCCTTGCCTCACCTGTGGTGGGTTTGTTTGCGTCGTACTTGCCAGCGCGTCGGGCGGTAAAATTAGCGCCGGTGATTGCGCTTAGGAGTAACAGCTAAGCCTGCTTGAAAAGATGTACATACAACATACATTTGCCGTTCAGCACCGTGCCAAATAATAGAGGGGTTGGCGAGCTTTCCAGAGTGCTGACGTGGCTCGAGCAACTACCTCAAAAATACCATCTAGTAAACACCGTCTGGTAAACACCATCTAATAAACACTGTCTGGAACAATGCAGTCAATTTCTGTAAGTCTGTTAAGGTGAAATTGTGTTGAAAGATCCGCCACCCCAAGCGCCACCTCAGCAAGTTACACCTTTATCTCAGGCTGAGGCTAACATTGTTGTGCAAGCGCGTAACTTGTCTAAAACCTATAGCCTAGGTGAGGAACGTGTGCACGCACTGCAAGACCTTTCTTTAAACATTAAGCAAGGTGAGTTCATTGCAGTGATGGGGCCAAGTGGGAGCGGCAAAAGTACGTTGTTGCATGTATTGGGATTACTGGAAATGCCAGATGATGGTGAGGTCACAATCCAAAACCACCCCACAAGTAGTTTGGATGATGACGCCTTAACTGCCCTGCGCCGTGACAAATTGGGGTTTGTGTTTCAAAACTTTGAACTTATTCCTAACCTGAGTGCTAAAGAAAACATCCTGCTACCTGCGGAGGTAGCTGGTAAACGCAAACAAGCCGAAGCACGCCTCGAGTCACTTGCAGCAGAACTCGGTATCAGTGACCGCTTGCACCACCGCCCCAAGCAGCTTTCAGGTGGTCAGCAGCAACGTGTTGCCATTGCTCGAGCGCTCATCAACGACCCTGCGCTCATTCTGGCAGATGAACCCACGGGCAACCTCGACAGTGATACGGGTAGAGATGTACTGAGGTTGTTACAAGATGGCGTTAAACGCCACAGCTGGACGGTTGTCATGGTCACGCACGACCCCAATGCCGCTCGCTTTGCCGAACGCTTTATGATGCTTCAAGACGGTCAAATTGTTGAAGAAGGACACACCGATAAAGACTTACTAGCAACGTCTGTTTAGCGTTATTTGGTCAATTTTCTGAAAACATGAGGCTATCTGCCTATTCACGATTGGCTCACAGGTTGAGTTAATGTCGTTATTGATGCAAATGGTAATACTGCAGCTAGATATAGTCACAGATAGACTGTACTTAGTTAGAAAGTCATTCATTGAGACTGAGAAAGTTATTCATCAAGACGATGTGATTTTGCTGGATAGATGTGATTTTGCTAGATAAGAGCCTCATCGTTGCCAGTAAGTCAAACATTATCTAAAACATAGAATCACCACGTTGATAAAATGAATAAGTAATTATCGTCAGGAGTTTGTACGTGAACGGGTTTGGGTTTGATCAATTAGGACGGTATGTAAGTCGGCACCCACGGCAGGTGTTAGGCATTTGGATCGCGCTGTTAGTGATTGCCTTTCCACTTGCCGAGCGAGTTGGGCAAGTATTAACCGCTGAACCAGGGAGCATTCCCGGCAGTACCGCCGGTGAAGTGAGTGCTGTCATCAGTGAAGATTTTGCAGGACAAACGCGCCAGTCAATTGTGCTGGCCATGCGTAGTTCTGATGCTGACACGCTACGTGCTCAATATGAACCTTTACGAGACACCCTAAACGATTTACCAGTGGTGTACAGCTTGCGCGATGCTGACAACTTTCGAGCATTACCATTAACATCTGAAACAGGTGATGAAGCCCTCGCGCTCATTGACTTGAGTGTGACTGAACGGCGAGCAGCTAGGGATGCTGTCGTCCAAATTAATGACCTTGCTAGTGAGTTTGAAACCGACGGTGTGCAGTTTTATCTTGCAGGTGGAGCTGCTAGTAAGTTTGAGCTTGAAGAAATTGGCAAGCAGGATGCTACCAGAGCCGAACTTTACGGCCTCCCGCTCAGCCTCATTGTGTTAGTGCTGGTCTTTGGTGCGGTGGTAGCATCAACATTGCCGCTTATCAATGCTCTGGTGTCCATCATGATGTCGTTTGCGGCGTTGTTTTTGTTGGGGTATGTGCTCGAGTTTGCTTCGTTTACCCAAAGCATCGTCACCATGTTGGGTATGGCCACAGGCATTGACTACGCGCTGGTCATGGTCAACCGTTTCCGCGAAGAAATTCGCAACAAGCAAACCCCGGCAGATGCCGCCGCCATCACCGTGGCTACAGCGGGTAAAGCGGTGGCGTTTAGCGGCTTTACCAGCATGGTGGGTTTGGCAGCACTACTTGTACCGCCGCTTGCGTTCATCCGCTCAATTGGTTTAGGTATTATTTTAGTTTTGTTTGTAGGCATCCTTGTGGCGCTGACGGCACTACCTGCCATGCTCACGTTGCTTGGTAAACGGGTGAATGCATTGAGGGTGAGTCGGCGTGAACCGGGGACACGCAGCCGTGCATTTTGGGAAGGGCGGGCTATCGCCGTCATGCGTAATTCTAGAGCGTGGGCGGCGGGTGGCATTATTGTGCTGTTCATCATCAGTTTTCCCATGCTCAACATGCGCGTGTCTGAAACGGGTAATGCTGGGCTAAGCCCGCGCACAGATACCTATCAAAGTTTGCAAATTTTGCAAGATATTGGCCTTACTGGCGCGCTTAGTCCCTATCAACTGCTGGTGGATTTTGGTGAGCAGGGGTTTTATCACCCAAGTTCGGTGCGAGACGTGTCTGAACTCACCCGTGAACTGGAAGCTTTACCTGAAGTTGAGGCTGTGTTCTCGGCAACAACAGCGCCAGGCATACCGAGGTTGTTTTTGTATCAATACTACGCCCGTCAAGATGTTGCGCTAGGCAGTGAAATTGCGCCGCTGGCAAGGGCGACTGTAGGAGCGTCTGGGCAAACCAGTTTACCGACCGATACTTTTCTCCAAATTTCCGTTTTCCGACATCGTCAGACACCGAATGTGTCACAAGTATCGCATCGAGATAACGGCTCCTGTCTTCGTCTTCCAAGTCGCGAAGCTCTCTCCGAACGTATTTCGCCGCGAGGTCGAACTCGACGACGCGATCGTTTTTCAAGTAAACCGTCATCGTGTAATTCGCGTCGAGACTCGTCGCCGTCACCGTTATCCCTGAACACCCACCTTCGACCTGCAACGCTGGCGAAGACGTGCTCAGGCACGCGTCGTCCTCGACGTAGAGAATCGTTTCCTGGTACATCTCAAGAATGATGCCTTGGTACAGGCCGTTGCCAATCGCTCTTCCCAGAGATCGTTCGTAGCGATTCGACGACACCAGGCATACACCGTCCACGCAAAAACGTTGAAAAGGTCTCGCAATTTGATCGCCGCCCGATGCCGAGAACTGTTCTTCGTTTTCAACATCGACTCTTTCTCTCGTCAACAGAACGGCACGTCCAAAGACAAAGGCGAGCAAAGCGAGCAAGGGTACCCTCGGCAGTCGTCTCCTCTCGTGCTTTTCCACAACAGTCTCGTCCACGGTGCCATACGATCTGCGGAGAGGCATTTTTACCCATATGAACACTAGCACGTCACTTTGGTAACATGTGATGATGTGCTCTCTATAAATCGAGGAATGTCGGGATTATAATACTGGGAATGTTTTGCGAGAAACTACATTTTGCCACGACATAGTTAATAACACGACTATTTGAAGATCAGACTTGTTCCCTGAAACCTGTGGC
>JBCCBI010000027.1:0-21983 GCA_039034155.1 Deinococcota bacterium
CACATCAATGCCTTTCGCAGTTATTAATACGTATCTAATAGGATGGCTCTTAGAAAAGATAGGATGTCTCCTAAAAAAGATAGGGAGATTTTTCATCAACCTGCCTCGGGTGCTAGTTGAAACGGCATCAAGAGAATGAGAAGCTCACAAAATCGTTTGGTATTACTGCTGTGGAGAAGATAAATCCACAAGATCAGAATCAGTGTTGAGGATTTGTAATATAGCTGGCAACAAGTGTTGGGTTGTGCTTAATGCTTCACCTGCGTGAATCCCCTCCTGCCCGTCCCAACTACCAAAAAAACCACCGGCCTCACGTAGCAGCACTGGAAATGGTCCACAGTCCCACGGATTCATAATAGGATCAAGCATCACTTCAAGTCGCCCGCTGGCAACCAGTGCGTGCCCGTAAGCATCTGACCAACCCACGCGGTAATAGGTTTGCTGCATAACACGCTGCCAGGCTTGCTCGCGCCCGTAAGCAGCGAAGTTGGCGGCATCTGTAAAGGACACAACTGATCTAGCTAAGGTTGGTGTGTCAATGACTTTGACTTGTCGGCCATTCAAAAAGCAGCCTTGTCCGCTAGCAGCGTAGAGCATTTCGTCAAGTGCAGGAAAGTAGGCTGCGCCGATCTCAACGCGGCCATTGATCTCGATCCCAATTAGCACGCCATACAAGGGCACCCCCCGCACAAAAGACTTGGTGCCGTCAATAGGGTCTACAAACCAGCGGTGGCTGGCGTCAGGATTGTGTTCGCCAAATTCTTCACCAATGATGGCGTGGTAGGGGTAAGCCGCCTCAATCCGGCTACGAATAAGCTCCTCAGCTTGTCTGTCGGCAATTGTGACTGGTGAATCATCTGCTTTAAATTCTGC
This sequence comes from Deinococcota bacterium, assembly GCA_039034155.1. GTDB lineage: Bacteria > Deinococcota > Deinococci > Deinococcales > Trueperaceae > JBCCBI01. The sequence goes on from JBCCBI010000027.1 coordinate 874, forward strand.
TTGAATACCGCGTTGAAAATAGCCCAAGGTCAAGCGCCCAGCTTCGTAAGCACAACTTACAGCGAGGTTAAGGTAGGCATCCAAGGTCTCGGTCATAGGTGTAGCCTCAATATCTGCTAAGCGCCTTGTAAGTTCGCTAAGCGCTCAAAAAAGTCTGGAAAGGTTTTGGTCACACACTGCGGGTCGTGAATAACTACGCCTGGAATGCGTAAGCCTGCCAGTGCAAACGCCATCGCCATGCGGTGATCGCCGTAAGTGTCGATGTGAACCTCACCTTTTGGCAGAGTTTTAAGTGGGTAAATGAGGATGTCGTCATCCCCTTCTTCGACCTGCGCGCCAAATTTAACCAGCTCGTTACGCACCGCGCGCAGTCTATCGGTTTCTTTGATGCGCATGTTCCACACGTTGGTAATGTGCACCGGGCTATCTGCAAACAGCGCCACCACAGCCAGCGTTTGAGCTTGGTCGGGAATGTCGTTGAGGTCGAACGTGCCACCTTTTAAGACGCCACCATCCGGTGCACGCAAGGTTGAGGATGTCGCCGTAGTGGTGAGGGTGCAGCCCATGTCCCTAAGCACATACATGAGCCGTTTGTCACCCTGCCGAGCGGCGTGCCCAACATTTTCAACAGTTACTTCTCCACCAGCAACGGCCGCAGCGCCCCAAAAGTAGCCAGCAGCGGTGGCATCACCTTCAATGGCGTAATTGCGAGCTTGATAGCGTCCACTGGGAATTACAAAGCGGCTGTAACCATCCTGCTGAACTTGCACGCCAAAGTCAGCCATAAGCCCTAGCGTGAGGTCAACAAAGGGTTTGGATTGGAGTACCCCTGTGACCTCGAGCGCAACCTCACGTTCAGCATACGGCGCGCTCATTAGCAGTGCGGACAAAAACTGTGAGGACTTATCCCCAGCAATCTGAGTTGTGCCACCCTGTAGCCCACGTGCCTCAATTACAACGGGTGGACAGTCGTTATCAGCCTCATTACGCGTATTCGCACCAAGTTGATTGAGGGAAGTTAGCAAGTCGCCAATAGGCCGCTCGCGCATCCTCTGGGTGCCATCTAACCTGTACGCGCCCTGACCAAGGCTCACAAGTGCTGCCAAAAAGCGAATGGATGTGCCTGACAACCGCACGTCTAGGTCAGCGCTGTCGGCAGGAATAGTGCCGCCAGCCCCATGCACAGTGAAGGTGCTACCGTCCACCTCAACTAAAATACCAAGTTGATTGAGGGCGCGCACCATGACCTCGCTGTCTTCAGCAATAAGGCAGCCGTACAAGGTGCTTACTCCCTCTGCTAGGGCCGCCACAATGAGGGCGCGGTTGGTGAGGCTTTTGGAACCTGGAATGGTGACGCGCGCTGCCAGTGGGCCACGTGGTGTGATTGTTAATGTGTCTGGAAAGTGAGTTGCAGGCATACGGGTACGACCATACCACCCGAGTGCTTTAGTAGTATCAAGGGCTGTGGCACTTGTAAGAGGTCAAATCAATCTTAGGGGGAGATAGGGAGAAAGGGGGAATGAGAGCGGAATTAGTTTAGTGTGCTTACTACACAGCTTGAGGATGCTAATTATACAAAGCCTAGTTCGTCTCAACTAGCTCAAAATTAAGTATCAAAAAATATAGATATCTTCACCTTAAACAAGTAGATTCGTGGGACCATCTTCTAAGTCATAGAGGTGGCTGGTCATGCTAGGCTCGAGCTGTCATGGCATTACCTCAACTTGACCCGTCACCACTGGCTCAACCTCAGCAACCCTTACAAGCTTATGACATTGATGTGAATGGACGACAGTGGAATTATTTTGCGTCTCATAAAAGCTTAGATGATACCCGTCCTACTATTTTGATGTTGCACGGCTTTACGTTAGGCTCGAGCCTCCTTACCTATGGCCCGCTCGCTAGCAGCCTCGCCTCAAACTATCAAGTCATTGTCCCTGACCTACCTGGCTTTGGAAAAAGTGATGAACTGGTTGATGCCGACGGCAACCCTATTCATGATAGTGATGCTTATGCCCGTGCACTAGCTGGATTTATGGATGCTTTAGGCATTACCAAATGTCACATCATAGCGTTTTCAATGGGTGGGGCAATTACACTCCGTTACGTCTGTGACAATCTCGATAAAGTTTCAAGTCTACTGCTTGTAAGCAGTTACGGCTTGCGGCAGGTTCCCTTTCCGGGGATATTTTTACAATTAGGATTACAAGGTCATGTAGCTGAGGCGCTCGTGAATCCACTGTTAAGTTCCAAGCGCTTATTACGTGTGCTCATGCGTCAAGTGGTACTTAGTGGCAAGGTGGATGCTAGTTTATTTGATGAAGTTGCAGCCACAGAGTTAAGTTTGCCTGCTGCCTTTATGGGCTGGTTGCGGTCAGAGGTGGGTTGGTTTGCCCACCGTCACCACGACGCGCCGATACTGGCAGATTTGATATGTCCTGTGCAGCTTGTTCATGGGACACGGGATTTAGTTGTTCCTGTGATGGATAGCCAACGGGCCGCAGCGCGATATCATTTGCCGCTTACGCAATTGAAAGGTTACGGGCACTGGCTACCCCGGCAAGCACCTGAGGTGCTCGAGCAGCACATCCACACCCTTATAGAGCTGAGTTGAGACCAAAATACAGTAGGTTATGAGCGTACCCAAATATGTATTATTAAAGCAGGTAGTGACAGAAGCACTCCTAGACACGAAAGTACAACTAAGTAAGATGTGAAAACTTCTGTCAATGTTCTTTCTCGGGGTGGTGTCGTTCGTCTCGCAAGAACGTCAAACAAGGTTAGCCTCGGTTTGTTAGCTATTATTGATAGTACAATAAAAACAAGCATGTGGATTATATTTATTAAAAACAGTGGGAGATATATCTTTCTTTCTCCAACTATGAGGAAGTATAAGGCAAGTGACACCAACACAAAAGATAGAAAGTTATGTATAAGCCCGTACTTTTTCAACGTGATTACCTCAATTATCTTCATTGGGACTAATATTCAACGAAAACCTTGACAGAGTATTGAGTAAACTTTAGATCAATATATTCATTTAGCTTACATTTCAAACATCCAACTTCAAATTTTCTGAGGAAACCCTCAACAAACTGTGACTACTAACCGCGACATGGCTAACAGCTTAATGCGCCTGCATCTGCCATACTAAGTTTAGATTGTTATGACGATTATCATCTTTTTGCTTATCCTTACGAGCGCCGTGGTCATTCACGAACTGGCGCACTTTTTTAATGCTAAAAGCGTCGGCGTACCCGTGCGGGCGTTTAGCGTTGGCATGGGTCCGGTGCTCCTGCGCAAACAGTGGCGTGGGACAGAATGGCGCTTGTCACTGCTACCCCTAGGTGGCTATGTGGACTTACCGGGCATGGCCGCCGAAGTAGACGAAGACGGCAACTTGTCCCATCCACAAGAAGGCTTGGCTACCAAAACCCTGTGGCAAAAAGTCTGGGTTTTGATTGGCGGCGTGATTGCCAATTACATTATGGCGGTGCTCCTGCTAACGCTTGTGACCACAGCTGATCCCAGTTACCGCAGCCTCACAACTGGGCAGGTGCCGGGTGAATCTGGCACGATGTTTAGCGATGTTGTCGCGGGCAGTGCTGCTATAGATTTAGGGATTGCACCGGGCGATGTCGTCTTGGAAATTAACGGCACACCTAACCCTAACCGTTCACAAGTCCAACAAGCCATTCGTAATGATGACTTTTTAGAGCTTCGCCTCGAGCGAGCAGGTGAGATTGTTACCGTAACCTCGGACTGGCCGCCGGAAAATGCTGATACGCCCATACTTGGCGTAAGTTTAGACGCCATTAACTTTGAGCCCTTAGCAGGGGTCAATTTTGGTCAAGCACTAGTTGAGTCGGTTGGCTTTACCGCACGTATTGTGCCAGATACGGTGGGCGGATTTGCTCGAGCATTTGGGAGCACTTTAACTGGGCGGCGCAGTGCAGATGTTGTAGGTCCTGTAGGTATTGTGGGCGTGGTAGGCGAAGCGTCTCAAGCAGGTATTTTGCCAGTCTTAGTCGTAGCTGCACTCATCAATTTTTCGCTAGCTATTTTTAACTTATTGCCCATTCCCGGACTAGACGGCGGGCGGATGCTCTTAGCCACGCTAGTCGCCATTCGCGGCAAGCCGTTTAAGCCCGGTCAAGAAGAGATGATTCACTTCATTGGTATTGCAGTGCTCATTGTCTTTATTGTGCTAGTGACCTTTGGCGAGGTTGGCGAGCTCATTACCGGCGGCTAGTCCGTGTCTGCTAACCCATCTGTTGCGGTTGTTATTCCAGCGTTTAATGAGGCGTCTACAGTCGCATCTGTGATTGCGGTAGCGCAGGCGAGTGAGCTGGGGTCGGTTTATGTGATTGATGATGGCTCGAGCGATCCCACAGCACAAGCCTCCCAAGACGCTGGTTCTACCGTTCACAGCCTCCCCCAAAACCAAGGCAAAGGTGGCGCGCTAGCCTTCGCAGCAAATGTGCTCAACGAAGATGTGCTTGTGCTTGTTGATGCCGACCTCACTGACTTAAAGCCACATCACGTACAGCAACTTGCTGCGCCAGTACTAGTGGGTGACGCCCACATGACGCGCGGTATTTTTAAAGGCGGGCGGTTTCGGACTACGGCTGCGCAATACTTAGCGCCGCAACTCAGTGGCCAGCGGGCGGTACTACGCTCGAAGCTGGCTGAAGTTGAGGGATTAGCTGAGAGTCGCTACGGGGTTGAAATTGTCATCACCCAACATGCGAGTAAGCACAGGTGGCGCACGCAAGACGTGTGGCTCGAGGGTGTTTCCCAAATTATGAAAGAAGAAAAACGCGGCGTGTTGCGCGGATTTTGGATTCGCTTGGGCATGTATGGCGATATTCTGAAAGCCTACTGGCAACATTGGGTTAAGACCTGACAGCTAACCAAATTTGCGTTACAGTCAATCTAGTTAACAACCAAATCAACGTCTTCATCACTAAAGCCAAAGGTTGCCATTATTGCTCGGTGCTGTGTTGAACCAAGATAGGCAGCTAAAGCTTGATTGATAGCTTCTCTAAGCTCATCGTCCTGTTTGTGAAAGCCAAAACATCCAAACGCAGGTGGCTTTTCGAGCGTTGGAACGTCAACAACCTCTAACGCTAGATCTTTGTGTTGATCTAGATATCCTGAATGGGCCCGTCCCACGCTTGCATAAGCATCAACAGAGCCGTCTAGTACTGCCTTAGCTGCAGCTTCATACGTTTTGTACAATTTGATGCGGGTATCAGGTATGCCAAATTCCATAGCAGTTTGATGCTGGAACTGGTCTTTAATAACAGCCAACAAAGCATCATCTAGTTGTGCTATGGACCTATACCCCGTTAACTTTTTGGGGTTGCCTTGCTGTACAAGTAGCCCATCAGCCAAAGCCCAAATAGGTCTGCTAAACGCTGCTATGTGTTGCCGCTGCTCAGTGGCAAACAAGCCCGTCGTCATTTGCCATGAACTATTGTTTAAACCAGGCAGCAGGGCAGCAAATTCTGCTTCGACAAGTTCGAGGTCGGTAACACCCACGGTCTTCAGTACAGTTTTGGCAAGCTCCACATCACAACCCGTTATGAGGCCGTGTTCGTCTTTGTAGTTAAAAGGTGGCTCGATTAGATACGCAAATTTCATCTGCTCGTAAATTCCTCAAAAGTTGAATCAAGACAATTCAACATGTCTATTTGTTTCTAAACACAAGCTGCTTACTCATCTTCAAATCAGGGCGTCTCGTCAAGATAAGGTAGCCAATCAGATCGATGCGCTTTGATGTTTGCAAATCTGGCGGCACGTTCTGTCTCGGTTAGCTCGAGCGCCCACTGCCAGCATTCGCGGTAGCTCGGGTGAAAATTAGACTCATATGCAACAATCTCGCTAGCTTTGGCGTCGCCAAACAGAGTGACATAAACATCATAAAGAAAAAGATTGAGCAGTTTGTGGCTGATGACATGCAAATCTTTATGAGCTTTATAGCGTCTTCCCCCTAATTCATTAGCTATCAGTAGCCTGTGACCAAGCTCGTGGATGAGGATTGGTGCTTTGATGTCACGTGAGTAACTAGCCCGAAGCTTGAGTGGATGCGAGCGGCTTACCCCTTCAAAAATTGTGGCTTCTATGGGTTTATCGGGCATCTCCAAGCCTGTTTTGGCTTCAAGAGCATTTATATAAGCCCGACCATTTGTGTCCCAAATATCTTGATACTCGCGAGCGGCAGAGACAAACGCAGACGTGTCACTTTCCGGACAAAACGTGATGTTCATAAGTCAACTCCCTCATCAACTTTGAATTATCAAGCGTGTCAAGCATTGTTTTGTATTTTGAGGTCAGGGAACAATCAAACTCTCCTGCCACACATTATCCTCGAGCCAAAACCGCTGACGCGTATGTACCCTGTCTGTAGAAGCAATAAGTGCCTCAACTTCCTCAGCAACTAGGTTAAGTGCGGCAACGTGGTCGGGTGTAGGAACCTCGTTTGGGTAACGTAAAGCTGTGTCTTGAACATGATTTTTGAGAACATCGAGGTTGGCAAGGGTGTCGCCGGGTGATAGGCGTGCATCTTCATACGTGCGGTCAAGCAGTTGTACGTCACGCGGAAGCTGCTGCCAGTAGCTATCCGCTTGGGCGGTAGGTGCAGGTTCTACGTGTCCTTTTACGCGGTACTGCTCACTGAGTACCGGATACCACAGCATCATCTCAAAGCGCCCGTTGGTTTCCATGTCATGCCATTTGCGGTGGAGGCGGCTCACGGCAATGAATAACGCTGTGTCGCTGATGTCGTGCACAATTACGGTGCGTACCGAAGGCTGACCCTCTGGGCTGGTCGTGGCAAGTGCGCCAAAGGGTGCGTTGGGGTCATTTGTGTGGGTTGCTCGAGCTTTTGCATCGGCAAGTTGCTGAAGTGGATTCATGGGGTTAGTTTACGTGACTTCAATAGAGGGTGCTCGAGGTCACAAGGTATTACCGTCAATACGTGCAATATTTCCTTGACACACATTGACAGTCGGCCCGACCTCTCGATACAATATGTTAACTACTTACATTGTTAAAGCTTGACGATAAACGTCACAGCAGCGTGTAGGCTAGACAATAGGGCTCGAGGGTGACGGAGGAACGAAGGATGAATCGTAGTTCTCGGGGTAGCTCTTTGTGTGGTCATTGGCATAGTTCTTGGCTAGTTGCTACTTTGCTTGTGCTGCTGACAGCCTGTGGTCAGCAAGAGGTACAAGGTGGTCCGTCTTTTACGACGCCGTCCACAGCATCATTTAATGGCGTGAGTCGCTTGGATGCTGAAGCTGGCGTGGTGGACGTAAGCATAAGTGCCTTAAACACAACAGGTGAACTTCTTAGTGGCACCATTACAGGACCGTTTGCTACAGTGAGTAGTGTGACAACCTCAGCTATATCACCTCAACAAGAAACGCGCGCGTTTGCCCAAGTTTGTGGCAGCATTGTGGACAAAGGTAACATCACGGCTATTCTCACGCTGGATTCAACCGGGTCGATGTCGGGAAGTGACCCGGGCAGGTTACGGGCGGTTGCCGCTAAGCGTTTTATTTCCCGCATGACGTCCGCAGATACGGCAGCGGTGGCCTCATTTGATAGTGGTACAGCGCCAACTGAACCGTTTACAGCCATTCGCTTGTGGCAAGCGTTAACCAACGACCAAGTGCGTTTAGACGCTGCTGTAGACAACGCTACCTTTGACAGCGGCGGCACTAACGTGTGGGATGCAGGGGTAGACAGCGTTAACTTACTGGCAGAGGCAAGTGGTAGTAACAAAACTGCTGTGCTGCTGACCGACGGTGGCGACAACGGTAGCTCGAGCAACCCCCAAGACATCATCGACTTAGCGTTAGCAGAAGGGGTGAACGTCAGTGCCATTGGGTTGGGTAGAGGTGTAAACGCTCCCGAATTAACTGAGATTGCCAGCGCCACGGGCGGGGTATTTGTATCAATTGAAACAGCTGATAGCCTAGATGTGTTTTTTGATAGGTTTTTTAACGCTACCAAAGCCTCTGGTTGCGTGACCTTAGCCTTTTCACCCGTGCCAGAGTCTGGTTCAACTGTTGAGGGCGATTTGTTTTTTGGTGTCAACGGCACGCCGTTATCGACGACCTATAGCGTGTTTTTCCCGTAAGTCACGCAGAGTTTGCAATAAAAAACGTCAGCCCGCAAGCTGACGTTTTCTTATTTATAGGTAGAGCGACTTACCAGCTTGCGCCAGTTTCAATAAAGGTTAGCAGGTCATTGTACTCGTCGCAGGTGCCGCCGCAAGCTTCGGCTTCAGCGAGGATATCAAGTTGGGCTTGGGCTTTTTCCATTTGACCGGTTTCTACATAAAGTTCACCGAGGTAAGAGTTGGCTCCAAGGTGCATAGGCTCTAGTTCAAGTGCGGTCATGTAGTACTCTAACGCCACGTCATACGCTTCCATTTTACGGTGACTGTAGCCGAGCCAGTTAAAGACATCTGCATTTTCAGGTTCGTCTTCAGCGAGTGCCAGCAAAATATCAGCAGCGTCTTGGTAGTTACTGTTTTCAATTAAAGTTACAGCTTCGTCATAGCTGCTCATACTTTCAGGCGCGCTGGTCGTGGTGGTTTCACTACCGGCAGCTAAGGCGATGCTAATAACAAGTGCCATCATGATGGATGCTGTTTTAAGCCAAGTGTTCATGTGCAAATTCCTTTCGGGTATCTGTGGTATGTGAGTGTGCAGGTGTTTATAGACAGATACCCAATTGATTATGCGTAGGACAGTGGGCAGCTACAACAACTCGAGCTACACTTGCGCGTTTATGAGACGACTCGTAAACAAACTATGAAGTTTTGTCTCAAGTATCTCTAAAATAGGTTTGATGGATGTTAGGACGTTTTGTGGGTAGCATGATGGGTAGATGCGTCTAGCTACAAAAATCTAGAAGACATTGTGCAGTGAGATGCTCGAGGTTAACCTCACATCTCAATCTTCATCCGAAGACCCAGTGATATTCCAAAGAATGGATGTCTTAGCTGCGAACGTCTGTGTTGTTCAGCGCTGTCAGCACAGCATTCGTCGTCACAACCGTACAAAACTCATCGTGTAAACTAGCCATGTGCACATTGTGAATTTCCTCTGCGGATAGCGGCTTACCTTGCACGTTCACGCGGTCAAAGGTGGCGGTGGCATCTTCAACAAGTTTCACCTCAAACCCTAAATTGCCCGCCATGCGTGTAGTCGTTGACACGCAGTGGTCGGTGGTGAACCCAGCGATAACTAAGTGCTGATGGTTGTGGGCGCGTAGATAAGCTTCTAACTCTGTACCAATGAACGCGCTGTTGACGTGCTTGGTGAAAATGGGTTCTGTCGTAAGCGGCACTGCTTCAGGCTTAAAGTGCCAGCCTGGATGATCCTCTACTAAAGGTGAGCCGGGCATAACTGAACTGTGTTGTACATGGACAACAGGGTGCTTATGCTGCCGCCAAGTTGCTAACAAGCGGGCGATGTTGGCCTCAGCCTGGGGGTTATTGCGCGTTCCCCAAACGGGGTCGTCAAAGCCTTGTTGAACATCAACTAAAAGAAGTACAGGTAGTGTCATCTGTGGCATTAACCAATATGTACAAACTTAGGACGCAATGCGCAACTTGTCGCTGTAGTACTTGCGGAATTTGGTAACTTTGGGTGCCACAACGGCCATGCAGTAAGGCTGACCGGGATTATTGAGGAAGTAGTTTTGGTGATAATCTTCAGCCTCGTAAAAGGTAACCGCCGGAGTCACTTCGGTGACAATAGAGTTATCCCAAGCTTGCTGGGCTTCAGTAACCATGCGTTCAGCAGCTTCTTTTTGTTCATCACTATGGTAGAAAACCGCCGAGCGATACTGCGTGCCAACATCTCCCCCTTGGCGGTTGAGGGTTGTAGGGTCGTGAATGCCAAAAAAGATGCCGAGTAAGTCTTCATAAGCAACTTGACTGGGGTCAAAGGTGACTTGGACAACCTCGGCGTGGCCAGTGTTGCCCGTGCATACAGCGCGGTAGGTTGGATTGTCAACGTGCCCGCCCATGTAGCCAGAGACGACTTTGGATACGCCTTGAACGTCTTGATAAACCGCCTCGAGACACCAAAAACAGCCGCCTGCGAGGGTTGCAACTTCGTGAGTATCTGCCATGACCTTACTGTACGCTGCAAGTGGCCCCAAAAGCTGTCACGCTGTTGACAGAGTGAGTGCAGAGTGAGTGCTGGATAAACATTTGCTCAACTGTGCAGTATGGGGGTGTAGTTAGGGTGTGGGCTCGAGTATCATCAACCTGCGTATGCCTGCTGATTTACCCGATGACTTTCGTCACTCACGCAAGGACGTCACTGACATCTGTGACCTGTGTGAGCGAGAGCAGCTGCTCACCTATCATCATCTGATTCCCCGCACTAATCACAGCAACAAGTGGTTCAAAAAGAATTTTGACAAGCGCGACATGACTCACCGCGGGTTGTGGTTGTGCCGCGCTTGTCACAAGATGATTCACAAAACCTTTGCTGAAAAAGAGCTGGGGCGGCACTACAACACCCTCAGCGCGCTGGCACAAGCGCCACAAATTGCTCGTTTTGTGGACTGGGTTAAAACTCAGAAATGACAGCGTTGCTTTATACATAAGTATTGATGTTATTGATTACAGGGACTAATGCGTGATGTAACGCTGACCTCGTTATTTAGGTGTGACACAGATACAACATTGCGCGAGTATAGCAACGAGTACTTCTAACTCGTTCCCAGAGAACCCTATATAGTAATGTATGTCTTTGCCTCACACGAGTTTTATGATGAGCCTGTCCCAACGTAAGCGCATGGTGCATCGTGCATTTAAGGTACTAAGTTTTGTAGCGATGTTATCAATACCAGTATTGGTGTACGCCCAACCTATAGCAGACCAGCTAACATCTTTTTGGCAAGTTGGCGGGCAGCAATTTGATGCGGCTAGCAGTGTGGCAGTTGCAGAGGGTGGTAGCGTTATTGTCGGTGGCGCGTTTCAGGGGACACTCACAAATTTAATGGGTGTAGACGAAACTACCTTGCCCGATCTAACTGCCGATGGGCGTGATGGTTTTGTTGCTAGCCTCACCTCAATAGGGGAACTTAACTGGCTTGCGCAGGTGAGCAGTGATGGCGACGATGATATTTTGGATATTACTACCGACAGGCTAGGCAACGTGTTTGTGAGTGGTTACACAAGTGGTGCAGCTGAGCTAAGTTTGATGGATGAAGAAGTCTTGCTCGAGACTACCAGTTCAACAGCCGCGTTTGTTATTAAGCTTGATGTTACGGGTGCAGTGCAATGGTCGCATGTCACCACTGGCGAAGACGCAAGTGCCTATGCTTACGGTTTAGTAAGTGATGGTGATGGCGGCGTGATAATGACAGGCTTTGTTAGTGGCGAGGTGAGCCTTGCCGACAGTCAGCTTATGGCTGAAGGTGCGAGCGACATGCTGGTGACTCATATAGATGTAGATGGTAACTTGGCGTGGGTACAGCAATTAGGTGGACCAGCTGGAGATGTTGCCTACGATCTCTCGCGCGGTGGTGATGGCAACCTCTATGTAGCTGGGCGTTTTCGTGATTCACTTAATTTGGCAGAAACAGAGTTGGTGGCGCGGGGTGACCGCGATGCCGTGCTCATTAGCTTAACTGCCGACGGCACACCTCGCTGGGCCCAAACTTGGGGCAGTGAAGGTGCTGATGTTGCTTGGGCAGTCGCCACTTCAGCGGAAGCTGTCTACGTAAGCGGATATGTCTCTGATCGGGCGGTACTTGACCCAACTCAACCTGAAGCAGACGATACAAGTACACTTGTGCGTACACGGGGAACCTTAGACAGTGTTGTGCTCAAGTTTAGTCCAGAGGGTGCGTTTATTTGGGGGCGTGAGCGCGGGACAGACGGGTTAGCCTCGAGCCACAGCCTCACGGTAGATAGACGTGGCGTGATTTATGATGCCGGGCGCGAAAGCCTCAACACGCTCACAGGTACTCCTGGTCCTATGCAGGGCTATCTACGTCAATATGATGCAGGCGGTAACGTTTTAAGTGATACAGGCCTCGAGCTTGCTAGTGCGCAAGCTGTTACCGTTGACCGTGGCCTAACGATGTACGTGGCGGGTTACGGTCAAGCTTCGTCAGTAGAAAATAATGACTCAGGCAACATTGGTGCAAGTGATGCGTTGGTGTTTAGCCTTATCCAAGACAGTGACCCACCTGAGCTTGTTCAAACGAGTTGGGAAGGTACCGCAGCAGATGATGGCGCGTTATTACCGTTTTTGGTTGCCGGAGATGTTCTCTCGGTACAGATTGTTGTCGATGAACCTCTTTCAAGTGCTGCTTTAGATCTTGCTGAAACCGTTGCCGAGTTATCACCTACTGCTGCTGATGCAATTTGGCAGGGCGACTTAATTGTGCCAGAGGGGGTTACGGGCGAGCAGATAGTGGGTTTGGGGTTTACCGATGGCGCTGGTAATCAAGCAAGGCTCGAGCTTGCCACCGTCACCATCCTCCAAGCACCTGCTGAACCTGATTCTTCAGAAACAGAAAACACCTCACCTGAACCTGCTGACTCAGAAGATGTGCCATCTGAAGATGCACCACCTGCAACTGAGGACACTGAAACTGAGCAAGATGTTGACACTGAAACATCTGGAGATGCTGATTCAGCAACATCTAGCCCAGCAGCAAGCTCACAAGAAGATACTCCCACAGACGCGGAAAGCTCTACAGATGAGGATGCATCTGAGGAAGATGAAACGCCTTAGCTGTAGGTATCGTCCTTAAAACGTGCGGATGAGCCCGAGGATGCCAGACGCAATCAAATACAACGCCACAATGTAGTTGAGTAGTTTGGGTGCAGCTAAGATAGCAAGTCCAGCAATAAGTGCCAAGATGGGAACCAAAGTCGATATATCTAGTGTGATGGTCATAGTTAACCCCTTTCAGGAAGGTTTGTAACAACCAGCCTACCGCGTTGACGCCAGTGATGAAGCATTTTTAGAGGATGTGCTGTAGACTTAGCTCGCCTCAAAAAATGCTTTGACAATGGGATTAAGTTGCAAGATACCTGCATCAGTAGCGCGTAGCCAGGGTGCTTGGTAGCTGAGTAAGCCCTTTTGAACCAAGGTTGTGATCAGGCTCTCGTAGGTGTTCATAACATCAATCTGAGTTCGTGTACTGAGTGCCTCGAGGTTTACGCCGCGTGTTGTCCGTAAACCCGTCATCAGCATGTCTTGGACAAAGTTTAAGGGGGTGAGCTCGAGCACTTCCCCACTTTCCCCAGCCAGCCAATGTTTAATCTGTGGGTTGGTGTAGCGTTTGCCAATGAGCGAGACATCTGCTGTTGGTACAAACCCCGCTGCACCCGGTCCTAGCGCCACAAAATAGGCACCATGCCAGTACATTTGATTGTGCTGTGAGCGCTCATCTGGCTTGGCATGGCTCGAGACTTCATAACGTTCAAATCCATAATCAGATAACACCGTGTTCGTCAGCTCATAATCATCTGCTTCTTTGTGCTCATCAACCTGCACGCCGCGCAGCGCAAATGGTGTGTAGGGTTCAATGGTGAGGTTGTAAACGCTGATGTGTCCCACGCCTGTGCTGGCAAGTGTGCGCAAATCGCGGGCGGTATCTTGCCCGTCCACGGCGGTGATTAAATCTGCTGAGACGCGAAAGCTAGCTTCGACTGCTATATTTACAGCAGCTAGTCCCTCGCGGGCGGTGTGTTTGCGCCCTAGAAATTTGAGAACATCATCTTGGGTTGACTGTAGTCCAATAGATAATCGGGTGATGCCAAGCTCACGAAAAAAGTTGAGACGCGTTTGGTCAAAGGTAAGTGGGTCTGCCTCGAGCGTAAACTCGTCAACCTCTGCCCCCCAGGTATCTTGGAGGGCTGTGATGAGTTGCTCGAGCTCACTGTCTTGCAAATGTGACGGTGTGCCACCACCTAAGTAGATGGTCTGAAGCTTGCCCCCATACCTGTCATAGCGTACGCAGGCTTCCTCAGCTAAACGCGCCAGATAAGCTTTCACAAGCGGTTCATGACGGCGCATTTTGTGAAAGTCACAATACGGGCAGATGCTGGGGCAAAACGGCACATGAACATACAGCGCTTGGGGCGTAGGTAATGCTGTCTCAGATACGCCGTCAGGTACTGCTGTAGCTATCTGATGAGACATCGTAATCTCTGAAATATCACAATCAGCACGTTAAGCGTCGTCTGGGTCGTCTTCTAGCTCGAGCACAAACGACTCACCGTCAACTTCAATTTCGTCACCTTCTACTAATTTGCGTTTGCGGCGTGTTTCAACGTCGCCATTAACTTTTACGTGTCCGCCTTGAATAAGATGTTTAGCACCACCGCCAGTGTCAGCAAAGCCGGACAGTTTGAGGACGTTGGTGAGGGTGATGGTTGGGATTTCATCAAGCTCCGGAGAATCTGGCTGAGGATGTGCGTCTGTCATAATAATGTCTTTCTTGGATATGAGGTGAGCATCAATACTTACAAGATGATGCTTTAGCAACTGCGTTGTTACTTGGGTAGACGTAAAGGACTTAAGACCCCAATATTGAATATAGTCTACGCCTCAGCCCACCCTTTGTTAAGTATATGCACAGTATGCTGGAGGTTATGATCTCACCGCCTGTAGCCCCATCTCAACAAACCCTTAACCGTGCCCGTCAACAGATTACTTGGTCACTTTTTGGCGCGCAGTCGCTGGGTTCAGCTGGGTTTTCAGCCTCAGCAACGGTTGCCTCTATTGTTGGTGCAACCTTGAGTGGACGCGAGTCCCTTGCGGGCCTGCCTACGGCAACCCTGCTAGCCGGCTCAGCAGTTGCAGCGCTGTGCTGGGGACTGCTTATGGACAAACTGGGGCGGCGGCGTGCGTTAACTTTGGGATTGTTTTTGGGACTTATCGGTGCAGCAATTGTCTTTAACGGGGTGGTGAACAGTAACTTTGCTGTCGTGCTAGCTGGGCTTGTGCTTATGGGGTCGGCCCAAGCAACGACTAATTTAGGGCGCTTTGTTGCTGCTGAGGTTACACCTCTAGCCCGGCGCGGGCGGGCGGTTGCCAACGTTGTGCTTGGGGGGACAGTAGGCGCAGTTATTGGCCCACTCTTAGTTGGCCGCGTAACCAGGTGGGCAAACGCAGCTGGCTACGGTGAACTCTCTGGTCCCTACATTATTGCCATGGTAGCGTTTGCATCGTCAGCATTAACTGTGCTCATTGCGTTGCGTCCGGAACCCAAAGACATTGCGCCATTTGTAGATGTCGACCTACCTGATCTCAACCAAGCTGGTACAACACGCAGTATTCAGCAGCTTTTACGCGATCCAGGAATTGTCACCGCCATGATTTCGATGGTACTGGGCCAAGCGGTCATGGTTGGGCTCATGGTCATTACCTCACTGCACATGGTCGACCACAACCATACCTTTGAAAGCATTGGTCAAGTGATTTCATCGCATACGTTTGGCATGTTTGCACCATCCATTATTACGGGGCAGCTTATCGACCGGTTTGGCACGTCCAAGGTGATTATTGCGGGCGCGTTTTTACTCGTGTTATCTGGTATCTTCGCACCTATGTCTATGCATGTGATCCCGTTGGCACTGGCATTGTTTGTGTTGGGGCTAGGCTGGAACTTTTGTTTTGTGGGCGGCTCAGCCTTACTCTCTTCGCAACTGCTACCTGCTGAGCGTAGCCGCACTCAGGGCATCAACGACTTACTTATCAACGCAACCTCAGCGGCTGCTAGTTTGAGTAGTGGTGCCATTTTTGCAGCTATTGGGTACTTGGCAGTTGGCACCATTGGGGCAGTTTTATCGATGATCCCACTGTTTTTGACGACATGGTGGATGCTTAACCAGAGTACTAGACAACCGGCTGTGAGAGTCTAAGTGAGGTCGTATCCATCAATTTATCGTCGTCTTAAAATCTATTGCTGAGGTAGTCTCAACAAGTAACTCTGAGGTAGTTACATCAGCAAAATTCTTGGTACTGACTGAGGCGTGAGAATGATAGTGAGATTGCTATGCGCGCAATGACATTAATAGCTCGAGGTACCTGTCTGCAATATCCTGCCACTGAAACTGCAAAACGCGTGCCCTCATAGCCTCAGCAAAATGATCCCGACCACGTTCTAACGTGTCATGAGTAGCTTCCACAAAAGTATTTTTATGAGGTTCAACCACCCAGCCAGCCTCACCTACAACTTCAGGGAGTGCGCCGCAGTTGGTAACGACAACAGGTGTGCCAAGGGCCATCGCTTCAAGCGCAGGCAGACCAAATCCCTCGTATAAACTTGGGGTTGTAAACACATCTGCGGCAAGGTAGGCGTTCATAAGCACGCTGTCGTCGATGTCTTCGAGGATGTGAACGTCTTGCCCTAAGGTAAGTTGATGGTGCCCGAGTTGCTCGAGCGTCTGCGCCCGCCACTGGGCCCCACCTGCTCGCCCTACTTTGAGCAAGGTGATGTTGGGGTAGTCGTCTTTGAGGCTAGCTAAACTTTCAAGTAGTAGATTGATGTTTTTACGGGCAATTTCTGAGCCAACATAAACTAAGATGGGACCATCCAGCTTGCTATTTAATTGAGCCTCGAGGTCCGTTTTAGCTCGAGCCCTAGCCTCATCACTGCGGTCTGCCTGAATAAACTGAACATCAACACCGTTAGGAATCACCGTGGTTCGCTCAGCTACCTCTGGCAAATAGTGAATGAGGCGCTCACGGCAAAAATTAGACACGCAGACAAGGTGGGTAGCGTGTTTCAGTCCGTAAAAACTGCGCATCACTTTGCGTTCACTGAGCCAGTTGCGTCCTGTGCTGTCAGCTGGGAAGTCAGCAATACCTACGTCGTGCACAATGGCTAAACTGGGTACGCCATCTGTTCTTGCGAGTGCTTCCGCCCCGGTAAGTTGCGGGAGCAGAATAACCTCAGCGCCCTTGGCATTCGTGGCAACCGGAAAATTGCGCAGTAGCGGCAGGGGCAACGCCACAAAGTCAGCAGGATGATGTTTCACGCGCTCGTCCCAGTGCCCTAGTAAGCTAAACAGCACCCGTCCAATACCACTTTTGGGACTGTAGCTATCAAAGTTGAGGATGCCTAGCTCGAGCTGAGGTTGACCGTCTGAACTCATGCTTTGTGGTCAGGGACTTCCGCTGTCTTAGGACCCAATGTCTTAATGACCTTGGCAGGTACACCCACCGCAATAGAATTAGCAGGAATGTTTTTAGTGACGACTGCGTTGGCACCGATGATGGAATTATCCCCAATCGTTACCCCAGGCATAATGGTTGCCTTGTTGCCTACCCAGACGTTGCGTCCAATAATGATTGGCGCGCACTGAAACCCTTTTTTCTCACCAGGTGCACCATCTAATTCAGAAAAATGGTTGTGGTCGCGCATGGTGACCATTTCGGTAATGCGCGAAAAGTCGCCAATCTCAATGCGCTCAAAGGCGTGAATGGTGACAAAACGACGCAAGGTGACTTGTTTGCCAATTTTAACCCTGCCACCATCTGAGGCTTTGACAATAACACCCTCACCAAGCCGGTAAGTTAGTTCAGCAATATTTAAGGTGCCACCTGCCCGCCAGCTTTTGAATTTGGGAATCGCCCAGTAGTACCAGTGGAAAAACGCTCGGTAGGCACGAATAAGTTTCATACCCGCGGGGTTTTTCTTGAGCGTGGTTGCCAGCGTACTCAAGTTAAATTTGGACGCGCCCACGTGAGGCTGTTGTTCAACAGTAGATTTTTGGGGATTGGTTTGGTTAGTCTCGAGTTCAGGTTGATGACTATCTGCCACGAGCGTACCTCCTTAAGAATAGGGTAATGCTGAGGTGATAAAGATAAATCTGGTGTTGCTGATAGGTTGGCAAATCATCTATATGATGCTCGACGCTATCAAGGGTATTTTGGGGTTAGTTACAAATTGTTTAATTTCAGATTGACATCCTACTTGGGTATAAATTGCATGTGATGTGCTGAGAGATGTTAGCTACATCGCCTTCAGAGTTCGTCAACATGTTGAAGTCTAACGTACCAACCCAAAACCAGATGCCTTTAACCTGAGCAAGCAGTTACCAACGTTTACGTAAGTTTGGATTGACCCATGTCCAAAACGCATAAAGTCCGGCTGCAAGTTGCCCGTACCAGTTGATGCACGCACCTACAAAAGTATCTGGGTTGAGCTGCTCTGAACCTAGGGTTTCATAAGCGTAGCGAATGCGGTTGAGCGTACCGTGGAGTAGTAGCAAAAAAGCCATAAACGCTGGAAACCATGCGAGACCAGCGGGCAAAAATAAACTGCTCAGTAGCGAGATGACAACGGCGATAACCATTGCCATGGGTAGCAGGGCGACGCTAAGCGCGTTGTAGTATTCGGCGTTTTGCTTGGGGCGCTCGGCAAACAGGAGCACGTTGCGCACCCAGCGCCCACGTTTACGAATGTAACTGCGTAGCGGCCAGGCATACTCAGTTTCAATTTCGCTGGCAGGCACCAGTAAAATTTTGTAACCAGCCCGAAAAAGTTCTTGGGCTAGGCGGTAATCGGTGCCCGTGGGTGCGTCAAAATCAAAGCCGTTGGTAGCATCTAGCGCACTGCGGGTAACGGTGCAGTTGCGTCCTAGAATGCCTTTGATATAGCGTGGCTCGAGCCGCTCCGCTTTGCGCACGAGCGCCCAGTGAACCCGCACAGCTCCGATATTTTGTTGCTCTTGGTTGGGTTTAGAAGAACCTGTCACAACTTGCTCGCGCTCAGCTAAAATAGGCTCCAACACGTGAGTCAAACTTGCTGTGTCCATGCGGCAGTCGATGTCGGTGAGGTAGATAATCTCGCCGCTACTGGCTGCTAGACATTTGCGGAGGCCGCCCTGTTTACCTTCTCCAGGGACTTGCTCGAGCACCTGCACATCAGCCATATCAGCAGCTAGTGTTTGCGTGTTTTCCAAGCTCCCATCAGTACCACCCACACACAAGATAAGCTCTTTGTCAGGGTAGTCGGTGCTGTGAAACGCGGCAACAAACGCAGCGATGTCCTCACCTGCGTTCCAAGCTGGTACCAGCACGCTCACTTTGGGGCGCTTGCCCTCAGGTAAGCTGAGTTCAGGCCACGTGCGAGGTTCGTGCTTGGTCGCGCGAAATGCCCGCACATGATAGGCCGCAAACGCAGCTAAAACAATCAGATAAACAAAGACCATAAATAAATTTACTAATAGCCGCAGCGGCTTAGAATTGTGTCTTCAGCTCGAGCCACATTTTTGACGGTATCAAAACGGTCTTGAGCATAGGCGAGCGCAGCCTCACTCATGCTTTGACGTAACGTACCGTCCTCAACGAGTTTGCTAAGTGCCTCGGCGAGTACGTCGGCATTGCGTTCTTCAACCAAAAAGCCAGTGCCTTCGGGCGTAAATTCGCGCATTTGGCCGGTATCGGTGGTGACCACGGGAAGTCCGCAGGCCATAGCTTGCCACGCAGTCATGCTGAGTTGCTGTACCCACAGTTTGCTGGTAATGCTGGGTAGCGCAAAAATATCTGCTGCGCGCATGTAGGGCGGTAAGTCGGCGTTTTTAATCAGTCCATAAAAGGTGATGTCGTCAGCAAATTCACTAGTCTTGGCTTGTTGCTCGAGCGCCTCACGTTCAGCGCCATCGCCAACGATAGCTAGCTTGGCCAGATGACCTTGGTGACGCAATTTGTCGAATGCCTCAAGCAGGTACGTGACGCCCTTAACCTTAGCCAAGCGTCCGACATACAAGATGGTAGGAATCTCATTATCAAACGCTTTGTCACCCTCGGGCTTAAAGTTATCCAAATCAACGCCCCACGAGCCATAAAGCTGATTGACAAGGGTTTCTTCCGGTGCGCCGTAACGTAGCAAGTTTTCGTACGACCCACGGTCAAACCAAAAGATGACCGACGCCCGCTTAAACCAGCCCGTTAAGACAGATTGAAACATGGGTACTAAAATAGGGTGATACTTTTTATCGAGGGGAATAGGCTCGAGGCTAAGTGTCACCAGCTTGACGTTAGGGTGAAGTAGCAAGTAAATGTAGACAGCCACCAAAAATGGAAACATAAGTAAGCTGAGCGGTTCCGGTCCCTGGATAATGTCGGGTTTAATTTTGTGCAAGTGCCAATACAAACTCAATGGCGTAAAAAAGCGTTTGGTAAGGTGACCGAAGTCACCCTGTTTCATGTCGTTCCAAGGCGCGCGGTTATAGAGGTGATGAATCTCGAGGCGGTCAAAATAACTTAAAGGTTGCTCCAAGTCACGGCGAATTTCACTGCTCACCATCACGTATTTGAGGGGCCCTGTTGTAGGTTGGGTCGTTGCCTCAGATGTTAAAGGCGGGTTAGATGCATTACTAGATATGTTGGTAGTCATTTAACGAACCTCCAGCGGAAAGTGGACAACATGGGCCCACGGGGCAGATTTTTTCCAGTCATAAAGAACAGTGTTGGGTGCTTTGAGTGTATAGATACGAATAAAATTATGAGTTTCTTCGTAAATGGCGCGTTGTCGTCCAACGCGAATAGCTACAGTGCTATCTCGTGTGGTTGCATCTGGTAAAGTTGTGCCTTCGGGTAACAAAGTGGCCAGCAAACGCAAAACTTTGTCATTCCAGCCCACAACAGGTATTACATCGCGGTAGTTTAAGGCTACACCGGAGCGCTGCGAAATTTGACTAGCAAAGCCTTCTGCTGTCATAAAGCCGCCACTTGCTAGTTGTGAGGATAGTAAGCGCGTCACGGCGGCATCTGGTAGACGAGCAGCGTCAGGGGCGGCAGGAAGAGCCAGAGGCTGACATGCCTCACAAATATCAGGTGAAACGGCGGGTCGCTGCCCTGGGCCGCCAGCAGAGCTCCGGACTGCGCGGAGGTGACCAATGAGATCGCGAGCGCGATCCCAACAGCCGTCGCCACACGGCGCGGCCAGGTGGACCACGCTTTACCAAGCACGAATTCAGGGGGCGCCTCTGTGGATGTCATGTTCCTCAAGACCATGCGACTTCTTCGCGAGCTTCGAACGGAAGAGCCGATCATTTCCACTGATCCGCGACGAGTAGCCGCTCACCCCCTCGATTCGGG
>JBCCBI010000028.1:0-21624 GCA_039034155.1 Deinococcota bacterium
AGTTAACAAGACGCACCAACACTTGATCGTCACTACCACCTGCCACAAACTCGAAGCGAGGATCAGGAGCAACAACAGGGTTCACTGTAATAGTGACAGTTGCAACGTTGCTGGTGTCTTCACCGTCGTTAACGGTGTAAGTGAAGCTGTCTGTCCCCGTAAAACCTGTGTTTGGTGTGTAGGTGAGGTTAGGAGCTGTGCCTGTTAACGTACCGTTAGCAGGTTGACTTGCCACAGTGAAGGTAAGTGCGTCGCCATCAAGATCGAAACCTGTCAAGGTGATGTTCACAGGTGTGTCTTCATCTGTTTGAACAGTCAAGTTATCTGCAGTAGGTGGGGTGTTACCACCGCCGTTTAAATCTGTGACAATCACAGTGAAGGTTGCGTTGACGCTGTTACCATCGCTGTCAGTAGCGGTGACAGTGACTGTTGCTGTTCCAGCAATACCAAAGTCTAGGACGAGGTCAGTACCATCTGGCTCAATGCTGACATTTACTACAGCAGTGTCGCTGCTCATAGCGGTATAAGTAAGACCTTCAGGACCATCTTGGTTGTCGTCAAAGTAGCGGGTGAGATCAATAGTGCGATCAGGATCGCCGACTAACGCTGTGACTGTTTCAAAAAGGCGAACTAGGAACGGGTCTTCAGCAGGCTGTTCACTTACTGTAACCATGAAGGTGTCTTCAATAGTCAAACCTTCACTGTCCGTTGCTGTAATTGTGATTTCAGCACTACCTAGCTCGCGCGGGTCCAAGGTAAGGATAAACCCGTCCACCGTTGCAACAACAACATTGTCATCACTGCTGTTTGAGCTGTAAATAAGGCCTTCAGGACCATCTTCTAGATCATCAAAAAAGGTACTTAGATCAAGCGTAAAAGGATCGTCTGGACCGATAGTTTGATCTTCAATAGGAATAACTAAACTAGGGCCAGTATTGCCAGTGTTACCATCGTCTTCTACGGTAACGGTAAATGTTTCGCTGACGGTTGCGCCGTCGCTATCGCGGGCAGTTACTGTAACTGTGGCTGTACCTTCCGCTTGCGCTTCTAGGGTAAGCGTGCCACCGCTTGTAGACACCACAACAACGTTAGGGTTACTGCTTTGTGCGCTGTAGGTTAGCCCTTGGGCACTGTCCTCGACATCGTTAAAAGATGTGGTGAGGTCGAGGCTTTGGTTGGGCGCACTAGTTAGTAACGTCACATCATTAATGGGGCTACTGGTGGGCGGGGTGTTCGTACCACCGTTATTACCATCTTCAACCGTAACAACAAATGAATCTGTGGCAGATAAGCCGTCAGTATCTGTGGCAGTCACAGTAACTGTGGCATTCCCCACGCCGTCGAAGGTAAGTTCTAAGATGCTCCCGCTGATTAAGGTGGCAGCCACAATTGAGCTGTCGCTACTGAGTGCTTCATAGCTTAGCGTGGCCGCGTCCTGATCGCGGTCGTCAAAGTAGGTGACGAGGTCAAAATTGCGCGTCTCCCCGCTAGGGCCGCTAATGTCTGCGAAGTTGCGAGTGAGGAAAGGGGCCGTATTAGGGCTACCTGGTCCTGAATCGCCACCGCAGGCTGTGACTAGCAGCGCTAGCAGGAGCAGCCAAAAAACCTTTTGGATTTGCATTGCGTAATCTCCTGTAAAGCGTTTAGAGTGTGGTTGCTTTGTTTGCTTTTTCACGTTTAAGAGCTTGCCTTTCATTCAAACTAAAGAGTGAGACTTACGTCTCTGCCTGCACGTTCTCCGCTTATCGACCTGTGCCCGCAGTCTAGGCGGAGAACAAAAAGGCAACTCGGCTGGCGTGAAAGCACCCAATCGCACATAAATTTCTGGGCGGTTTGAGTGAGCAAACGCAGCATATGAATTG
The DNA here is from genome assembly GCA_039034155.1 of Deinococcota bacterium. Classification (GTDB taxonomy): domain Bacteria; phylum Deinococcota; class Deinococci; order Deinococcales; family Trueperaceae; genus JBCCBI01. The sequence goes on from JBCCBI010000028.1 coordinate 1,863, forward strand.
GATAAATGTGTTTTAGGCGGGCGCCACTTACGGTGTGACCTGAGTGTCCGAGTTTCCTCAGTGTCTGCGCAAGCTGCATCTCGCCGGCATTGGTGCATGACTGTTGCCTCGAGCACCCACCCCCTTTCAAAACAAAATTGAATGTACCTTGCACTGTGGTTACAACTGTGGCCGCGATGAGTTGTAGCAAGCTTGTATTATCTGCTGTACTAGCTGTATTGCTGTAGGTCCTGTCTTGTGTGGTGATAGCACCCTTGTTACTCGTGTTACCACTATTTGTGTTACTGGCAGATGTATGTGTGTGACCCCAGTTCAGGTGATATATGTCGTTGCGATACCAAAAATCTTGACTGTTTGCGCGTAAACTCTCGTTTAAGCGGCGACCTGCCTCTGCAAGTTTTGTAGTTACAGGTTGCACAGTATGTGTAGTGGTGGTAGCGCGTGCCTCGAGCCTGTTTGCGAACCTCCTTAACTTAGAATGATGCTCCGCGACCTTGCTAGCAGCCTGCTTTAGCGTGGCAACTGCACAGCAAGTTTTAGCTAGGACAGCTTTACTTATTTGCGTGATGTGTGGTGTCACGCAAATGTGAGGTTGTCCTAGTGCGTTTTTAGAACCGCGCGGAGAAACCAAAGAAACACACTGTTGTCCCTCTAAAACATTTTGTAAACTATTTTTTGAGCGGGCAACATGCTGCACACGACCACCCTCTAAGGGTTGCCGAACATCTTGAAATAAGGTGTGTGCGCAGAAGTGTTCCATCGACAGCTATTGTCCACCGCTTGCGTGTGAGAATGGCAGGTTGAAAACTCAGCAAACACTCAAGTTATTGCCACAATTCTCATGAGCACTCACCAAGCTAGGCCTAGACTTCACCCCTGCGGGGGTCGTCCGTATGGGGGAGTTTAGCTTTGTGAGAACATGAGAAAACGGCTTAACCTGATGGGGACGGTACTTACCTGCCTCACAAAGGTTTCTCACTTGATGAGAAAGACTCTTATATATGAGGAGTTTATGAAAAAAGCTTCCGCGTTTACGGAAGCGTGGGTGGCAGAGTTTCAATGATTTTCTCAAAAACAGGCGCTAATAGCCTCGAGCAGCCTCATTGTCACATCAACATCACATGAATGAGAGGATGAGTGGGAAACGTGAGGAGCACCTCACGCAAGCATCAGCAGCTAGGTGTTACTCAAAAAGTGTTAGTCAAACAGCGTTATTCAAATAAGGGCGTGCTCGAGTCCACCCGTTCAGCATCTTCAACCCGGTCCAGTCGAAATGTGCGCCCTTCACCTGCACTGTGGCAAAAACCCCGAATGTACATGCCGTCAAAACTGCGCACATCTACCACTCGAGTTTTGCCTTTATAGGTAAGTTTCACACTGGCTTTGGTACGCGCACTCTCTCGTAATAACTTAGCCAGCGGCGACTCCGCAAAGTTCATCGCAACAGGTGCGTTCTGACCCGCCTTATCGAAATAAAGCTGCCCGTTGCGTTTGGCGTATTCGTACAGGTCGCGGGTAATCTTCACATCTTCCAAGCAGTAGCGCTCGAGCTTTTGCCAATCACCGACGCGGTAGTACTCGAGCGCATCTAACCCCGAGCCAAGTTTGCTGGTCCCCAGCGTGGCCTTAGCAAGTGAATTTAAGCTGATGCGGTGGCCAAGTGCCTTTTGAGCCTCGAGCATTAAATCTAGCGTTGGTAGGTCGCACACCCACTCACCCAAGTCAGCAGCTAGCACCGGCCAGTCAAAACCGACCAAATTAAAGCCAATAATCTCCTCAGCGCCTTTGAGATGTTTGGTGAGGTCGTCAAAGTGTTCTTCGCGGTAGCAGGCAAACCTATCGCCTTCGTAGTGATAGACACCCACCACACTCACGCCCAATTTGTGAAAATTGGCGCGTCCACCCACCTCGTTAAAACTGCGCTTGGTTTCAATATCCAGCACTAACTTACTCATATAGGTTGGCCTGCGGGGCGGTGGAGCTCGAGGCTATCGACCTCTAAAGCGTCCAACACAGTTTGATGAAGCGTTCCGTTAGTCACAACAAGCGACAACGCCCCCCAAGTATAAGGTTGCCCAAACCCATCGGTGATGCGTCCACCTGCTTCTTCCAAAATGAGCAGTCCGGCAGCAATATCCCACGGTTTAAGCGCCAATTCCCAAAACCCGTCTGCCCGACCTACGGCGACATAACACAGGTCAAGCGCAGCAGAACCGGGGCGGCGAATCGCCAAGCAGCGCGGCAACATATTTTTGAGCAGCGTCACGTTTTGCAGAGCGCTAGTTGGGTCGTAGTGAAAGCCGGTGAGGAGCATTGCCCGTTTGAGGTTAGCTTCGTTGGACACTCGCATAGGGCGACCATTAAAAAACGCGCCGCCACCTTTGGTGGCTACAAAAAGCTCATCCCTAGCACTGTCAATGACCACGCCAACTTGCAAGATGCCGTCAACCTCGAGCCCAATGCTCACACTATAAATAGGAAAACCCTTGGCATAGTTTAGCGTGCCATCCAGCGGGTCCACAATCCAGCGGTGGGTGGCGCTACTGCCCTGCTCGCCCTCTTCCTCACCCAAAATGCTGTGGTCAGGAAAGGCACCCAGAATAATCTCTCGAATACGCGCTTCAGAGGCTTTATCTACTTGGGTGACGAGGTCGGTATCGGTTGTTTTCGTGTCAATCTCGAGGCTGCCGCCAGCATGACATTTGTGAATCTGGGCAGCTTCAAACGCTGCGTTCATGGCGACATCTAAGTAAGCTTGGAGTTCTGAGGTTGGTGCGTTCATAAGGGTACTATACACTCGATAGTCAAGCTGATGAGACCTGTAGGATGTGCTTTCCTAGACGTCTATCTAGCATTAGTAGAATTATCGTAAGTGATACTACCTGCACCTCACATTATGCATGAGGCGAATACCCATACGCGATACCTCAAGACATACATAATTGCTATCTGCACCTAGGTTACGTGATGCGTTTGCGAATGACCTCAAGGTTTCAAAATTTTGGTAATTGGATTAGCTCGAGGTGTTCAGCTAGACCTCATCAAATGCTTGTGGAACTGCTGTGAGATGCCTTTCGAGATCCTTGATGTTGCTGTCTACCTCAGTTTGAACGTTCTACCAACCTCAGCCCGCTTGCAAGGCCTGCTGATCCAAAACCCGCAACTGTTGGAACCGGAACGCAAAACTTAGCGCAAGTAGCGCAACGCACGCAGCAATAGCAAACGTGAGCTGAAAGCCAAGACCGTCCACAATCCCTCCTGCCAAAATAGGCGCGAGACTTGGTAACGACAAAAGGCTGTTAGCAGTTCCCACATAAAGCGGGCGCTGCGCTTCTGGTGATACCGCATAGAGCAAGTTCCACGCTGCAATATTGATGCCAGCTTGACCTGCTGCTGAAAACACAAACACTACCACCAAGCCCTGCCACTGCGTCATTACTAGTGCGGTGAGTGGCGCAGCTACCAGCAACATCACACCAATTTGAAACACGCTCACATTGCGTCCACTATCGGCGGCACGCCGAAAGAGCAGATTTGCAGTGATAGTTGAAAAAGTTGCCACAATCACAAATAAACCCAGTGCGGTCGTTGGCGCGTCCAGCAACTGAATGGCATAAACGGCATAAAACGGGTCAGCAAGAAGCGCTAGCAAGGCCAAAAAGCGCACCCGCAAATAGCGCCGAAAACTCACATCTTCTTTGAGCAAGCCTGGGATACGCCGCACCATCTTGCGAAAGGGTTCTTTTTGCGCGGGTTTCCCAGCCGGTTCGCGAATCGAACAAAACGCAATGTAGGCAATACCTGAAAGCACCGTACCAATTGCAAACAAGACGGCAAAATTCTGTGGAAAGGGTACGTCACTTGCTAATACGCGCCGTAATACAATGCCAGCAATAAGCGCCAGCACACCGCCAATAACATTGCGCAAGACCCAAAAGGTCCCCAAGCGGTAGTGCGGAATGACTTTCGCGGTGACATCTGCAAAAGGTATGCCCGAAATCCCCCCCGCAAAAGACACCACCGCAATCATGGCTAGGACTAGCCAAACCAGTACCTGTGGCGATGCATGAACCACAAAGATCGCTAGCACCATCAGACTATAAGCAGTCACACGTACCAACGCCAAACGCTTGTACCATGGCAATTTAAAAGGTCGGTGCGCTAACCGACTAGCAACTAGCAGTTGTGGTAAAAGCCAGCCACCCACCCGCAAGGCAGGAATAAGCCCAATGATTACTGCAGGCGCGCCCAGTGCCGCCAAAAAGGGTGCTAGCACGAGGCTGCTGTGAAAAAACGCTTCAGCACCGTTAATTAAAATACCGTTATAGACACCTAGACGAAAATCGCGATTGGGTAAGCCAAGACCTTTAGCACGCATACGCGCCATGCTAGCAAAGCTCTGGCAGACTCGTGTCAGCTACCACGCATAATGACTCCGTCATGAGCCTCAACAGTGTGAGGTGTTAAAAGGTAGTTTAGCTAGTTGACCTCTGAGTTAAAGGCGACAAAAGATGACAGTTTTCAAGTTCATCCACAAACACCGCGTGATACCAAGCTTTGGGTGAGCGGTGAGGGAGGTACTGGATGCCCGCATAACCTTCGTGATTTGTGATGACGCGGTAGTGCATCCACGCAAGTTTGCCGTAACGCTGATTAGGAACCGTAAAGTGGTCACTCCACTCGAGACTCTTTAGCACATTGCCACCCTGACATTCACGGCGAATTAAATCTTTGAGCGGGGTTGAAAACGACATCCATAACTTGACATCCTCCGGGCTGGGTAGAGGTTTGTCCATAAGGTTCATGAGGTCTACGAGTTCTCGAGCATACGCTTGTTGATAGGCAGCTCGAGCTTCTGGTGACGTGTTTTTTGGCATTAAGCTTCATCATAATATTGAGTCCTGAGGCCTGCTTAAAGATGCTTTCTGCTGCAGGGAAACTTACAGTCAGAGACAACGAATCCAAGGTAAGTTAGAACGTTATACAAGTAGGTAATTTACACCAAGCAGTACACTTGCTCGAGCCCTAGCAAGGTTTGTTACAATTAACGTACAGCACGCTCGAGTGTTGACTTTTAATTTTTAACGACATCACGTCAGATTGGTATTTACACACTATGAAAGTTTTTTTTCTCATTGCGGCCGTCTTTGCTGGCCTTGTCTTGTTAAGTGGCTATTACATCCTCGGTGGACCTGTGCCGCATACCATCACTTGGGAAAGTGACAGTGATACCAGTTTTCACGGTCATTACACCGTAACCCGTAGCGACGCGGGCATTACCGAAATTCTCGAGGCGGGCAGTTCGGTAGAAGGCAAGTTGCCCCTCACTAAGCGCGTCTGGGCCTCACGCTATGCCACCATCGCCGCCGACCTGATCCTCGATCAAGAAGACAATGCCTACACCACCATCACCATTAAGCGAGCAGGTATTCCTTGTGCCATCGGTTACAAATACGGGACTGAACTGTCAACTGCTTGTGACTAGGTAGTTACGCAAACTCAAAACTGGTAATAATGCTGTTTAAAGCTGACAGCAGCATCACCGAGCAACCCATCAATCAAGATGGGTTGCTTTCTTTTTGGCTGTCCATAATTTTTACGTTGCACCTTACGGGCTGAAATGACTTGTACCAACCTCATCCAAAACCACTACCGTCGCTTTTGATAGCAATCGCACAACGTACCTATACACCACAACGTATCTATGCACCATAACGCACCTATACACCACAATGAACTGATGTGTCACAACGTCATCTGAATTGAGGTCGCTACCTATAGCAGCTAGCTGGTGATGCCATCATGTGCAATCTGATAGCATCTCCCTTTCCCCCGTTCTCCCTTACCTACATAGCACATCGGCAATCCGTAACAGCATCTTGTAAACCTGCTATAAGAATTGACCTCCACCACGACTTTTCTAGAGATGATTAAGACAACATTCAACACAAAATCCACACAAACCTTCGCTATAAACAGAGCGTTATAAACGCAGTGTTCACAGTCCGTAGTGACAGTCTGTAGTGAAGGAGCACACCCGATGACGACCCAAACAAATGTACAACAAGCTAGACCAAGACATACACCAAGACGCCGCCGTGATCGCCAGAAGCAGCGTCGGCGCTGGCTGTGGGGTGTTGTTCTACTCGCTATTGTGTCTGTAGCTGCTGCAATTTGGGTTTTCTTTTTGAACCCCGATGAAACCATCAGCACAGACGTTGCGGGCCCGCAGACAGTTGCTGTATTTCCCCAGCTCTACCGCGAAACCGTATCGGGTACAGGCACGCTCGAGCCAGCTCGCTCCCTTGAGCTTAGTTTTGATGTCTCTGGTACAGTCATTAACTTAGCTGAGGTTGGTCAACTTGTGACTGCTGGTGAGGTCATTGCCCAGCTTGACCCCACAAGCTTTGAGCGCAGCGTGCGAGACGCCCAGTTTGCACTCGAGCAAGTCCAAAGTCGCCGCCAAAGCACCGCGTCAAACCAATCCGATAGCCAAGTGAATTTACAAGAGTCCATTCGCAGTGCAGAACTAAGCGTGCAAGACGCACAACGTGAGCTAACGCGTGCGCAAGACGATTTAAGCCTTAAACAGCAACTCGAGGCCGTTGGCGGTGAAAGCGTTGAGAACGTGAAGCTCGCCCAAGACGCCTATGACCTCGCCCTTGACAACGTCAGCAGGGCGCAGCTCAACCTCGAGACCTTACGTGCGTCACAGGGACTACAAGCGGATGCCAACATACAAGATTTACGGGATGCTGACTTAAGCATTCAAGCAGCGCAACTTAATTTAGAAGATGTCCAAGACGAGTTAACATCAACCTCACTCAGGGCACCTTTTGACGGCATGATTGCGTCGCTAAGCGTTAGTGAAGGTAGTACCGTGAGTGACAACGCGACTGTACTCACACTTATTGATAGTAACCAGGTCAAGCTCGAGGCCCAAATTGACGAAACCGAGATTAGCCGCGTCAGCCTTGGACTACCTGCTGAGGTTGAGCTAGACGCTGTCTCTGAGCAGCTCTTTACAGGTGAGGTGACAACCATTTCGCCAGTGGCAAGGCTGGTGAGCAACATCCCTATTTTTGATGTCATCATCACCCTAGATAACTCAGCGGGGCTTATGCGCCCCGGCATGACCGCCGAAGCAGAAGTGCTTATTCAAGAGGTTGAAAACACCTTTAGCGTGCCCAGTAACGCCCTGCAAAATGTGCGCAACCGTAGTTACGTGCAAAGTTTAGACGAAACGGGTGAACTTACCTTACAACCTGTGCAAGCTGTGACGACAGTCAGCTTAAATACGATTGTGCAAGGAAACCTTGCGCCCGGTACAGAAATCCTTTTGCCTGAAGCTGTCGCAGAGGACACACCTCCCCAAACGACGAACAATGAGGGCGGCGGGTTTAGTCTCCCCTTTCTCGGAGGTGGTGGCGGTGGCAGGCGCTAATGAATGAACTTGTCCTAAGCCTGTGCGACATCAAAAAATCTTACACCATGGGCGACGACATCTTTTGGGCCCTCAAAGGCGTGAGTTTTGACCTGCACGAGGGCGAGATGGTCAGCTTAATGGGCCCTTCCGGTTCAGGCAAATCTACCCTAATGAATATCATTGGCATTTTGGACAATGCTAGCGAAGGTGAGTATATTCTGCGCGGTGAGCAGGTTAGCGAGCTAGACGAATACGACCGCGCGGACATTCGCAATGACTACATCGGCTTTGTATTTCAAGCGTTTCATCTGCTGCCGCGCTTAAACCTGTTAGAAAATGTTGAGGTGCCACTCACCTACGCGGGCTATTCGGCAGCTGTGCGCCGCGACCGCGCGTTTGACATGCTCGAGCGGGTTGGCCTTGCTGACAAGTGGCGCAACTTACCCTCGCAGATTTCAGGGGGTCAAAAACAGCGTGTGGCAGTGGCTCGAGCCCTCGCCATGAAACCTGCCTTACTGCTTGCAGATGAACCTACCGGCAACCTCGACACCCAAACCGGCAACGAAATTATGGGACTCTTTCACTCGCTCAACGACGACGGCGTGACCGTGTTAATTGTCACCCACGAACCTGAAATTGCCGAGCAAACCAAGCGTTCTATTCGCTTGCGTGACGGCCTGCTCGAGCGCGACGAACGCCATACTCAGAAGCGTCCTAGCGTGACAGGCAACATCTCTAACCCTCAGACAGAGGCATCAGCAGAGGTATTAGATGCAGCTGAGGCAGTGCTGTGAGGAGATTGATGACATCATCTAAGGAATTAGCTCGAGAGAGCCTCACTTTTTTTCAAAATAAATCTCGAGTTTTGTCAAGCTCATCGAGATTTATTTCTGCCCGAGAGGCCATATTCGATAATTTTGAGGCTTACTTATGCAAACCATCTAGTGCAAATAAACTAGGAGATTCCTATGAGTGATGCTACTTACGGCGTACCTCTCCCTGATGTCGTGACCGAAGCAACTTATGCATTTGAAGATGAGCCACGTAAAGGCAGTGTGGGCTTTTGGGAAATTTACACCATTGCGTGGCGCAGCATTCGCAGCAATCTTTTACGCAGTATCCTGACGGCTTTGGGTGTCATTATTGGCGTAGCGGCGGTTGTAGCGATGGTCAGTGTAGGCAACGGTGTGCGCGAAAGCGTAACTAGCCGCTTTAGCAGTTTAGGCACAAATTTGCTGACGATCTCGAGTGGTCAAGGTAGGGGCGGTCCTGGGTTAGTGCGTGGTGGTGGCACAGATACCCTCACCCTTGCAGATGCCGAAGCTATTCAGGCCTTAAATGATACCCGTATTGCAGGCATTGCCCCAGCCCTACAAAGTGGCAATCAACAGGTCAAAGTAGGCTCTATGAATACCACTGCCACCGTGGTTGGCACCTGGCCAGCCTACGAAACCGTTCAAAGCGCGCCTGCTAGCGCAGGTGGCTATTTCACCCTAGACGACACCAACAGTCGCCGCCGCGTTAGCGTCATTGGCACAACCATTGCTAATGAACTCTTTCCCGATGTTGACCCAAACAGCATCATCGGTCAAAGCATCAAAATTGCCAACGTCTCTTACGATGTTGTGGCTGTCTTAGAAGAGCAGGCCAGCGCTGGCTTTAACGATCCCAACGCCAACATCATCATCCCGATTGATACCTATTTGCAGCGCATCGAGCGCGAGGAATATCAGGGGGAGCCAACCGTGCGCACTATAGCGGTGAACGTGGCAGACGCAAACGATGTGCTCGCCGTCGAAAGTGACCTCACCACTCTGATGGCCAACCTGCACGAGATGACTGACCCCGAAGACTACGACTTTAGTATTCGCAATCAAGCAACCCAGCTCGAGTCCGTGACGGAAGTCTTCTCGACCTTAACGCTCTTTCTTGGGGCTATTGCTGGCATTAGTTTGTTTGTCGGTGGCATTGGCATTATGAACATCATGCTGGTATCTGTCACCGAGCGCACCCGTGAAATTGGCGTTCGCAAAGCTCTGGGTGCTAAACCTAGGGACATTTTGAGCCAGTTTTTGCTCGAGGCCATTCTTTTGTCCTGCGCGGGCGGCATGATTGGCATTGGCATAGGTGTGTTAGCCGGCTATTTTGCAACCGACGCACTCAGCGTGCCGTTTGTACTCAGCATGCCTAGCATGGTGTTAGCGTTTGCTTTTTCTGCGGCTGTGGGGATTTTCTTTGGCTTTTATCCTGCCCAACAAGCCGCCAAGCTCGACCCTGTTGATTCATTGCGTTATGAATAGCAGCCAGATAAGGCCTTTTTGATAGCCTCTTGAAAGGATTTAAATGAACAAGATATTGCTTTTATTACTGCTGTCTACAACCCCGTTGAGTTTTGCTCAGCCACAAAATGGTGGTGGCAATCCCGAACTGCGCGCTCTGATGGAACCCTATACGAATCTGACGACCACGATTGGCTTGCTGCTCGAGCTTGAACAACATGCTGTTGAACAAGGTAGTGACTTACAGATTTCTAGTGAGCAAGCTGCCAGGCTATCGCCTCTTTTGAACGAACTTGCCACATCCGCAGGTTACAGCCCTGAACGCGCCACAGAACTGCTGGATACCATTGAGCTAAATGTTTTAACAGGTGAACAACTTATTTGGATAGATGGTGCATTTTTACGCCGCGAAGAAGCTCGAGCCAGACCCGACAGCAACCAAGATACTGACCCAACTGGTACGCCACCAGCAAGGCAACAAAGAGGACAACGGGGGCAGCAAGATCCACAGAGACAGCAACGCGGTCCTAACGCGGGCGGGGACATCTTTCAGCGTCTTTCAGCCGGTGAACCCATCAACATGTTTGCAGACAATGAAAATGCTAAAACCGTACTTGATGAACTTATTGCGCTCGTAGATGCCAAACTCGAGTAAGCTAGCTGGTTGATGACTCATGGAAAAAATTCTTATTGTTGAAGATGACCCCACCATTGCTGAAACCGTTGAGCTTTTTTTGCGCAAAGACGGCTTTCAGACCGATAAAGCCAAAGACGGCCTGCTGGCACTTCAGTCTTGGCGCGTATTTCAGCCAGACTTGATTGTTTTGGACATTGGCTTACCGCAGTTGGACGGCCTCGAAGTCCTTAAACGCATTCGCGCCCAAGACACCATTCCGGTTATTTTTTTGACTGCCCGTGCCGAAGAAATTGACGAACTTTTGGGGCTAGGACTAGGGGCAGATGATTACATCACCAAGCCGTTTAGTCCACGAACCCTGATTGCCCACATTAAGGCAGTGCTACGGCGTAGTAATATCCCTACAAACGATGTACCTGAAACCTTAAACATCGGTCATATCTTCGTAGATACCTACCGGATGATCGCTAAAGTCCACGAACAGACCTTAAATCTAACGCCAACTGAGTTTAGATTGCTCCATCACCTAGCGAGGACACCCTCACGTGCTATTTCACGCTTTGAACTTCTTGAAGCCAGTATGCCTGAAAGTGAGGCCCTCGAGCGGGCTGTGGACACCCACATGAAAAACCTGCGTCAAAAACTTGCGGACGCAGGAGCAGATGGTGCTATTGAAACGGTGCGCGGTGTTGGCTACCGCATGGTGGAAGACAGATGAACCGCCTAAGTACACGCTTGAGCATTGCTATGGTGGTAACTTCCGTCTTTACAGTACTCATTATTTTTGTAAGTCAGCAAATTGGCTTTGAACTTGATTTTCGCGCCCTCCCCCCAGAGGTACAAACGCGCATTAAAGAAAGACATAGACGCGACCGCGATGTTATGGAAGGACAAGCAGATTTTGCAGCCGGGTTTGGGCGAAGACGCAACAGTCAAGTGCGTTCCATGATTATTGGCACCAGCTTTGCATCACTGCTGGCAGTAGGCATTGCAATTGTCTTTGCCAGAAATATCTCTAAACCTATTGAGCACGTTACGTCGGCATCTGCCAAGGTTGCTCGAGGCGATTTAAGTGCGCGCATTTTGGCACGCTCTGACTACTCGAGCCTCGAGGCAAAAGCGCTTACCGATAACTTTAATCAGATGGCAGTTGCGCTAGAAAGCTATGAAAACGAACGCCGCGACATGATTGCTTCCATTGCTCACGATCTGCGCACCCCCCTAACTGCCCTACAACTCCGGCTAGTTGCGTTGCAAGAAGAACTTGTACCGCTAAGTCAAGCAGAAATAAGTTTATTACTCTCTCAAACGGACTTGCTCGAGCGGCTCATCAGCGATTTACGCACCTTGTCTCTAGCCGATGCTGGCCGCTTGTCCTTGCAAAAGCAACAGACAAACGTTGCTGAACTTATGCAAGACATTGCCTTGAGTTACAAACAGCAGGCAGATAAGCAAGGGGTTCATATTGATGTAGCTACCCATAGCGCCGTCACTGCGCAGGTTGATCCGACCCGCTTAAAACAGATTCTTGTCAACTTACTAGATAACGCGCTGCGCATGAGTCCTGTTCAGGGAAACATTGTGCTCGAGCTAGAATCTTCTGAAGATAGTTTTAACATTGGCGTTCGTGATGAAGGTCCGGGTATTCCTGAATCTCTACTGCCCCATGTCTTCGACCGTTATGTCAAAGACAAAGACAGTGGGGGGACAAGTGGGTTGGGACTTGCCATTGTTAAAACGCTGGTGATCTTGCATGGTGGCACCGTTCGTGTAGATAATATCAATCCTGGTGCAAAGTTCAAGATTCAGCTTCCTATTGCGCTGTAGTGGTGCTATGTCTCTCAAGGCATTCCCTGCTGAAAGCGAGAACATGGATTGATGCAACATGTTCTCGCTTTATCTTGCCACCGTAGATGTTAACTTCTTTAGCAACATCACGATTCGCTGATACATGCACCTATCTGATGTTCTCTCCCCTTCACCCTTTCATAAATTACGATAGCAATGCCTGAGACGCCTGTAACAACATCTTGTGTGATTGCTATTTCAGTAAACTTCAAGCAATTAATGTTGTTCTAGCGACACGCAGCTAGACCTCGAGCAGCAAACTCTCCGGCGTCTCCAAAATCTCAATTAAGTGGCTGGTAAACATGGCAGCTTCGGCCCCATCCACAATACGGTGGTCAAACGAGGTTGAGAGATACATCATCGGACGGGCCACAATGCTGTCATCTTCTAACACAACAGGGCGCTTTTTGATGCGGTGAACGCCTAAAATCGCCGCCTCGTTAACGTTGATGATAGGGAAGCTAAACAGCCCACTGTAAGAACCAATGTTGGTGATGCTAAAGGTGCCATCGCGCACGTCGTCTGGGGTGAGGCGGCCCGCCCGGGCCCGTGCTGCAATCTCAATAAGTTCTTGTCCAAGTTGGAGCAGACCTTTTTTGTCTATGTCTTTAATGACCGGAATCAGCAAACCTGTGTCGGTAGCCACAGCAAGCCCAAAATTGTAATAGCGGCGCATCACAATTTCGTCGCGTTCAACGTCTAAACTGGCGTTCATCATCGGGTAGGCGCGCAGGGCGGAAACCACCGCTTTCATGATAAACGGCAAATAAGAAAGCTTCACGCCCCTGTCTTCTGCTTTAGGCTTGAGTCTATTGCGTAGTGCCACCAACCCACTTACGTCAGCTTCATCTACAAGTAACGTGCGCACGGTTTGCAGGTGGCTGGCCACCATTTGCTTGGCGATGGTTCGCCTGAGCCCGCGCATGGGCGTGCGTTCTTCAAGCGCTTGATAAGCTGCGGACACACGCCGAGGTGTGCTGGGAACTTGTAAGGTTTGGTTGCGCTGGGCAATGTGCTTGCGCACGTCTTCAACACGAATGCGTCCGTTGGGACCGCTCCCGGGTACTTCTTCGAGGTTCAGCTTTTTATCTCTGGCCAGCTTGCGTGCAGCCGGCGCAGCAAGTACTTTTTTAGCGCGCTTGCGCTGAATTTGCATGGGCGTTTCGTCTGCACCAGCACTGGGTTCAAAAAAGACAGTTCCCTCATTTGCTACCTCAGTAGCAGGCTCAAGGTGAGTATTAGCAACACCACTGTGTTGTGAACTTACCGAAGCCTCAGCGTTGTAAGAAGGTGAGGCTTCATACGCAGTGCTTTCAGAAGAGGATGACACCGTTTGAGCTAATACAGGCTGAGGTTGTTCTTGCTGAGAATTCTGTAAATTTTGTAAAGATGCATGGGGAGGCACGGACAGATTTGAGGGTGCATGAGATGAAGATGCTTGAACATCAGAATGTTCTAAGGAATTTGGAGACGCATTAGATACGCCATCAGCATCATCGAATAGCGCGATGGGCTTGTGGATTTCGACAATGTCGCCTTCAGCCACGAGTTGCTTGACAAGAATACCTTTGAAGGGGCTAGGGATTTCGACCGTGGCTTTGTCGGTCATGACCTCGAGCAACGGCTGGTCTTCCTCAACCACGCTACCCTCACTTACCAACCACGTCATAATCTCGCCTTCAACCACCGACTCAGCTAGTTCAGGTAGCAAAAACTCTTTAGGCATAGCTAGCCTCACTTACATAAATTGTTGATGCCATCACGACCCCTGTTATTACAACTTTTGTTATTACAACCTCTGTTATTACAACCTTGCGCTGAGGCGTACATCTAGTCATCAAGCCTTTAGTAATCAAGCACATATTGCACCGCTTGCAAAATTCGGTTCACGCTGGTCATGTAGAGTTTTTCTTGCGCGTAAGGGTAGGGCGTATCAAACCCAGCCACGCGCACGGGCGGCGCTTCTAAGCTATCGAGTATTTCTTCACTAATCGTCGCGGCAATTTCACTGATAAAGTTGCCGGTTTTAGGGGCTTCGCTGACTAAGACGACACGGCCGCGTGCTGCTACTGCCTCGAGCACCGTTTGCTTATCCCAAGGTAACAGCGAGCGCAAGTCAATCACGGCCGCCGCAATGTTTTGCTCTGCCAGCGCTTCAGCCGCTTTGAGCGTTTCGGGCATGGCACCCCCGTAAGAAATGAGTACCACGTCGTCACCTTGCCGGCGTACAGACGCAGTGCCCAGGGGAATGGTGTAGTCACCTTCAGGAACATCTTCTTTAACGGCTCGGTACAGACGCTTGGGTTCCATAAACACAACCGGATCACCGTCACGAATTGCTGTAAGCAGTAAGCCCTTGGTATCTGTTGGCGTCGACGGATAGACCACTTTAAGGCCGGGCGTATGGACAAAGTGCGTCTCAGGACTTTGCGAGTGATGGTGCCCACCGCCTACACCGCCGCCTGCTGGCATCCGCACAACCATAGGCGCAGCAAACTGACCACCTGAGCGGTAACGCAACTTAGCCGCTTGCGACACCAATTGGTCGAACCCAGGGTAAATGTAGTCTGAAAACTGAATTTCTGCCACGGGCCGGTAGCCGTGCGTGGCCATCCCTAGCGCCGCGCCGATAATGGCCGCTTCAGACAGCGGTGTGTCGATGACTCTGTCGGGTCCGTAGGTATCAAATAAATTCTCGGTTGCCAAAAACACGCCGCCACGCTTGCCAACATCTTGCCCTAGAACAACAACATCTGGGTCACTCGCCATTTCGGCAAAAAGCGTTTTGGCAACGGTTTGCACAATTGTTTGTTGCATAAATATCCTTTAAGAGGTTCTGTTAATAGGTCTACAAGATGCTATTGGTTTGGTGTCGCTTACAAGCTCAAACTTTAAGCAAGAATGATGCTGTATTACAAAGAGACCCTAGAATTATTTCGTTTTAATCAGTCTGATAGTCACTACCTATAACAGCAAACAATGCTCATGAATCCTCACATACATTTATCTGCAAATTTTAATGCGTTGCGTCTGATGCTTGGCTTTCAGCGAGTTGCTTGAGGGCTTTGTCACGCTGTTCTTGTAAGTGCCACGGCAGTGTTTCAAAAACGTCATCGAACATCCACGCGTCGGGAATATCGCCAGCGGCTTCAGCGTCTTTGGCAGCTTGGCGCAGGCCTGCCTCGAGCGTCTCTTGTAGTTCTTGCTCCCAAGCTTCATCCCATAAGTCCCTAGCTGCTAAGAAGCGCTGAAAACGAGTAAGTGGATCGCGCTGACGCCACATCTCAACTTCTTGCTTAGGGCGATAACGACTGTCATCATCAGCAGATGAGTGCGGGTTGTAGCGGTACACACGCATGTCAAGTAGGGCTGGCCCGTGACCTGCTCGAGCAGCCTCAACAACCTCTTTTAAGACGTAATAACACGACAGCACGTCCATGCCGTCTACTACATAGCCGGGCAACCCAAACGCCTCACCTTTAGCAGCAATGCTCTCAGCAGCGGTTTGCTTGGTGTAGCCCACGCTGATGGCATAGCCATTGTTTTCACAGGCAAAGATAATCGGCGCACCCTGCGCACCTGCCAAGTTGATGGCGGCGTTAAAGTCACCTTCAGAGGTGGCACCTTCACCAAAACTGGTAATGGTCACCGCTTGCTGGTTGCGCAGTTTCATGCTGAGGGCGGTTCCTACCGCAGGAGGAATGTGGGAGGCAATGGCAGAGCACACTGTGAAAATGTTGAGAGTACTCGAGCCAGGATGGCCAGGCATCTGCCGTCCTTTGTTGGGATCAGCTAAGGTGGCCAGCGCCTGCCCAAAAATATCTTTAGCAGAAATCCCTAAGCTGTGGACCAACCCGGTATCGCGGTAGTACGGGTAGAGCCAGTCCACACCAAGTTTGACCGTTTTGGCAACCGCAATCTGAGCCGCTTCATGCCCCGCTGAGGACACTAAAAAGCTGGCTTTACCGCTGCGCTGCAAGGTGCTGTAGCGGTCGTCTAGCAAGCGCGCGGCTAACATGTCACGGTACATTTCTTGTAATAGGTCGGCGTCTATATCTAGCTCAAAGTCAGCCGTCCACTCACCGTGATCGTTGGTGACAGCAATAGGGGTCGTGGTGAACGGTTCAAAGCGTGCACCATGTTTAGGCTGAGCCTGTTTAATCATATAAAAGCCTCCTTCAACAACAAGGGCTCAAAAAGGTCTCACGTGACGCGCGTAGCAAACATCAAGACAACATTCAAGACAGGGTTGGGATAAATTTATCCAGATCTGTTAACTGGTGATGCCTCAAAATCTGTCATAGCGTTATTTATATCCACGCGATTTACATCTACACAGACGCTAGTTGTGTTCACACAAAGTCGAATATGACTCCAACTTACGAGGTTTACGATCTTTATCTTTACGCCTGTTGTAAACGCTCGTTGCAAATGGTTAGGCTGTCCAAGCAGGCTAGGGTGAGGAGGTTGTGTTAAACCATTCATCTATTGTGCCTCTCTCGTGATTGACTCCAAAGTTAAACCCTAGATGTTAAAACCCTAGACACAACAGCATTTGCGGGGCATCTGCAACGTGGCGTGTAATCGCTGCATCCTAACATTCATAATTGTGTGCTCGAGTGCCATCATAATGCTTTACCATGTGAACTATCAAATATGCCCTAGCTTTGAAAGCGCATACCAGACATCCGTGGATATTGACGGCTAAGTGGGTTAGGCTAGCCGCTTTGGTATATGCTTGGTACTATAAGCTCAATACAACGTCTAGGAGTAAGCGCGCTGTGCTTTTGATAGACTGCCAGCACCCAGCGTATTTGTACAGTATTTAGACCTGTAATTAAGACATACTTGTAGCACATTTTATATTCACAACATCGCCACATCGGGGAGGCACTGCGTGAATCACGAACGGCAACTTGCACAAACACTAATTGCAATAGGTATTGGCATTATGCTGGCTAGCGGCAACCTAGGCTGGCTGCGGCTAGCTGTGATTGCCGTGGCTATTTTGGCAGTTTATGTCTGGAAGGGTCGCTACGACCTGTTGATTACTGGCACAGTTTTAGTTGCGTTATCTATGTGGCGCTTACTGGCTGGGTTTGGCACCTTGTTGATTAGCTTGGCGGTGGGTGCGCTAGTGATAGGACGGCTCGAGCCAGACAAAAGCGGCTGGACAAAAGCGGGCGTTCTAGCTTTCGGTGGCACGGCCCTATTGTGGATTATTGTGCAGCTAGGCTTACTTACATCTTGGCTCTTTGCAGTATTTCTCATTGGCGTAGGCGTCTACATGTGGGTCATTGAACGACAAAGCGGTCAGTGGGTCACGCTTGATACGTTGCGGGGTGTAGTGCCAACGGGGAACAGTCCGACGCCAACCTCTAAAACGCCTGACCCTGCACCAGTAGCTACGCCAGCACCACAAACAACAACCTCACCTTCCACAACAGTGCAAGCTGAAACGCCACAGGCTGAGGTAGCATCTGACTCTACTGACGACCAAGCAGCCACATTTAATCAAGCCGAGGCAGCAGGGGGACTTCTCGAGCAACTCCTCGCTTGGCGCGAACAAGCAGCCGCCCAATTTGAGCGTGCGCCAGGGCAAATTTTACGCGATGACATCCTCGAAGAAATTGCTGAGGCAAAACCGCAAACGCTGGATGCTCTTGGCGATATTCGCGGCGTAGGTGTGAAAAAGCTCGAGCGCTACGGTGCCGATATTCTCACAATTATTAAAGCCAATAGTTGATGCTAACAACTATATATTCAGCTACGCTTGGTGATTTCTCCATAAAGCTGTGGTATTTCTAAGCGCATGCCTGCTATTTCTGCAACTAACCTCAGCAAACGCTACCGGCGTAAACTTGCTGTTGATACCGCCAATTTTGAGATTGCCGAAGGTGAGATTGTCGGCTTTTTAGGCCCCAACGGTGCTGGTAAGACAACCACCTTGCGTATGCTCGCGGGGCTTATTCGCCCTAGCAAAGGAACGTCTAGCATTTTGGGTGTAAGCAGCCCCGGAAGCACTCTGCGCAAAGTTGGCACCATGATCGAAGAACCCAGTTTTTACCCCTATCTCACGGGCTTTGCCAACCTCAAACACGCAGCTCTCTTACACGGCGGCGTGAGCGACGAACGCATTCACGAAATTTTAGCCTTTGTGAGCATGGACAACGCAGCTAACAAAAAAGTGCGCGCCTACTCGCAAGGGATGCGCCAGCGGTTGGGGCTGGCCAGGGCGCTCCTATGGGAGCCTGACGTGCTCTTGCTGGACGAACCCACCAACGGCTTAGACCCAGTTGGCATTGCCGAAATCCGTGAAAACTTGCGGAAAATCGCCAGTAGAGGTGTGACCATTCTGATCTCGAGTCATATTCTCGCTGAGCTCGAGAAACTTGTTGACCGTGTGCTGGTGATTGAACGCGGCAAGCTCCTTTTTGATGCCCCTTTGCGGCAACTTACTGAACGCGTAGGTGAGGCTGTTATCACCTACCAACTCACTGCTACAGATGCTAAGGCGCTCGCCAATACTCTCAGCAAACTCGGGTATAAACACAACGCTGAGCACCTTATTAATCAAAACTCTCAAGATGGTGAATGGTTATTGCCAGATAACACTCAAGCTGAGGCCGTTAACGGTGATGGACACCCTACTAATGGACAAGCTGCTGACACCCATCAAAATGAACAAATTATCCGCGCCAGCATTCCTAAAAGTGATGCCGCCACATTTCTAGCTGAGCTCGCCCAACACGGTGTGTCCATTTTAGAAGCCAGCCGCGAAAAAGACAGCCTTGAGGATGCTTACTTGCGTTTACTTAAAGAGGACGGTCGCCCGTCATGATTGGTCGCGTCATTCAAGCTGAACTCTTCAAAGCTGCCCGCAAAAAACGTTTGTATATCTTAGCTGGCCTCATGTGGGTACTGGTCCCCTTTTTGGCGCTACTGATTGCTTGGATTTTACAAGTTAACGTCTCAGACACATTCATAGACGACGAAGTCCCCCTTGTGGATGTCATTCAAGTTATTGCCTCACCTGTGGGAATTGTGCGTAATTTGATGCTTTTGGCAGGGAACTTAGCACCCTCATTTTTGATTATTGTTGTGGGGCTTATTGCCGCGCTACTCATTGGCGACGAGCGCTCCCAAAACATGTGGAAAACCGTCCTTACCGTCGAACCCAACCGCATTGGTGTGCTGGTTGGCAAGGTTATTTCCGGCATGATTTTACTGGGCATCATCTTGTGGGGCGGGTTTTTGAGCGGCATTATTTTTGGCAGCATCGGCATGACGTTTTTGCCCACGACCTTTGGCACAGGTTGGGGCGAGCTAGCCCAACTTTACGCGTTGCAGTGGGCGTTTTGTTTAACTGCGCTTCTGTTTGCGTTTTGGCTTATTTGGCTGTTTCGCAATGTTGCCCTGGGTGTGGTGGGCGTGTTTTTCTTGCCTAATCTGCTCGAGGGACTCTACGGTATTTACGCAGTGATTGTTGGCTTTGACCGCATCCCGACGTCCTTGCCATGAGCGACGCCATCCAGGAAGCGGCCACGCCGTCGAGGACTCCGCAACTGCGCG
>JBCCBI010000029.1:0-21429 GCA_039034155.1 Deinococcota bacterium
CCTCAAAACCTTTCAGACCAACACCTTTACCCAGCTTTCCCAAGCTGTCAAGCAAGCTATCACTTACATCGATCTCCCTGACATCATTGGCTGGTTCAAGCATGCCGGATACTCGGCTCTGTACTTGTGAATTGCGCTATAGTTTGCTTCTTGTTCAACCCCATAGTGTCATTTTACGACACTAAAAGACCTTACACAATCACAAGAGTACAAGCTGACACTCAAAGGTGTAAGTTCAGAGGTGTAAATCCTGCGGCGTTCTCGAGTGAACTAAGTGGTGAAGAAAACTCGAGTCCCCCAAAATGCACAAAACAAACGATGGAGACATACGAAAATAGTTAACAGAGGCTGCTAATGCTTAAGCTCAGAGGCGTGCGAGCGTATTGCTGAGCGGAACTAAGAACAAAGTGCCCGAACGTCTCTTGGAGCGCCTTGTTAGTAATTGTCGAGCCCGACTGCTTGCGCCGCACAATCTTGTAGTGCTTGGGCAGTGGTTGGCTCAATAGCCACCTGAACAAAGCTATCAACGTCTATTACATTACTACCAGGAGATGGAAACTTACCCGTGAGCTTCATGTAAGTAACGCAGGCAGCCAAATATGTACCTAACCAAGAAGGGTGGCTCTGGTCATCAGCGTATAGTTCAAGAGCTTGATGCTGTGTTCGTGATATCGACCAGGCCTTGCCAACTGGGATTAGTACTGCACTGCACGCTTCAGCGGCACGGGAGTACGTTTGATCAATGTCGTTCTGAATCTGTGGAAGGAACTTTCTTGCCCAAGTAGAATAGAGCGCAAGCTTAGTCGTTTTTCCATAAAGTGAATCAGAAAACCGTTTAACCGATTTCTGCAGTTCTAAAGGGGTCTCTGAGGGAACTATGCTCTGTTCTTGAAGCAAGATAAAATCCCAATCGTCACTTTCTATGGCTGAATGCGTTGATGCTTCGTAATAATGCTCCGACAGAGTCATTCCGTCTGCGGTAACAAGCCTTGTCTCGGCGTCAATCCCACCATGCTCACAGATAGATGAGAACATCTTGTGGAGTGAGTTGTGTTCTGTATAGCTGTTGCCGATGAATAATACTTTCATTGTACCCTTCTATGTACCTGTTAACGGATTAAGCTCAGAGGTGCTATCCCAACGGGAAAATGGCTCATAGCTAAGCCTACCAAAACAAAAACAGAAACAGGTGGCATCTGCTGCAGCGCCTAGTTATGCCTTGACTTGTGACTCGTGCACCTTGACTTGTGACTCGTGTACGTAGTCAGCATACGCTACACCATGACCTAATGACCAATCCATGCGCGAATTTTCAATAAGCGCAACCA
The DNA here is from genome assembly GCA_039034155.1 of Deinococcota bacterium. Lineage (GTDB taxonomy): Bacteria > Deinococcota > Deinococci > Deinococcales > Trueperaceae > JBCCBI01. Next base: position 1,329 of record JBCCBI010000029.1, read on the forward strand.
TAATGTCATCAGATCGAAAGCCTGCAGCAATGGCCTTATCGGCAAGATGCTTAAAAAGTTGACGCTTTTGCTCGTCAGTACGTCCTTGTAAAAAGACAATTTCGACAATACAAGCATCTTGCGAACGATTCACACCACCAAACGTTGGGTCAAGAATCATTTCTTCAGCTTCAAAACGCGAAATAAGTTGAAACAAATCTTTGGGTGGTACATCACATGTGGTGACAAGTGCATCTTGTGCCGCATTTGCAAGGGCTTTGACCATCTTGGTAGTTAGATGTTTGGGTGCTGCGATTCGGGTTAGTGGCATGGTAAATACTCCTTTAGTATCCACGTCGTATTAAAAATACGGAACAACGTTCCACATTATATGGAGCAAAGTTCCGTATTTCAAGTGTGCTAGGCTGTACTAGGTACGATACGAGCAGTTAAAGTCGCGTGAGTCAGTAACTCAACAATGAATAGTGAAGAACCTACACTTACAACATCCAAACCGATACGTGCTGATGCACAGCGCAATAAAAATGCTTTACTTGAAGCAGCTTTAGACGTGTTTGTAACCTTGGGGGTCGATGCCCCTGTAAGGGAAATTGCTGCCAAAGCAGGGGTTGGTGTCGGCACAGTTTACCGACACTTTCCAGAACGTTCAGATCTTATTGTGGCAGTTTTTTGTCGTGAAGTAGATGCTTGTGCTGATGTTGCTTTCAGTTTAGAAGAAGAGCATTCACAATTCGATGCACTAGCACTTTGGATGCAACACTACACAAGCCTCATTGCAACTAAACGCGGACTTGCACCAGCTTTACACTCTGATGATTCAGCCTATAGTCGTTTACCTTCGTATTTTTACGAGAGGTTACGACCTGCATTACAAAAATTACTTGATGGCGCAATTCAGGCAGGCGAGATACGTTCAGATGTAGAAGCAGATGATTTATTGAGAGCTGTCGTCAATTTGTGTATGTCGGCTCATGATGAAGCTAACTACGTCAATCGAATGGTGTCTTTGCTAATTGACGGTTTGCGGTACAAGGCATGATGCCTCGAGCTCACGAGTGCTACTCCAAGGCTAACCGCAACCAAACATAGCGTGAGGTGTAATTTTGCTAGCACAGATACCATCCTCTGTAGCGTGTAGGTATGCATGACATGATGTATGCCCTACTTCGTTGGTTGCCAATACCCTTTAACATACGAAGATTCTTGATGCCCAGACCAAGGCGGCATGGTAACACAGATAAACTTAAACGTCTCACTACCTGTATTTCGATATTGGAAATGCGTTCCTTTCGCAATATCGACAGTGATGCCAGCGGTCAGTGTTGTAATTTCTTCATAGCTTCCTTCTTTACGCCAGATTTCGCCTTCACCTGACAAGATAAACCAAAACTCATTCACACTTACGTGACACACAGCTTTGGTAATTTGATACGGGCGTAGTGTACTGTGAATCATGCCACCTGTATCACTTTGCATTAGGATTCTGACCGCTGCACTAGCAGGTGATGTTTTATCGGGATGTGCAGGTAATGCTTGTGTTTTCATCTTGCCTCTTTCACAGCGGTAGGGTCTTAAAGTCGCTTTGTCGTTGGATGTTCTGGAACGAACTTGAGCATATCACCCCGGTTGTAGCAATCAAAACCCGAGAATCTTTCACATGTTGGAAAAGTCTTTAGGCATTACGCGCCACCTTGCACAGCAATGTCAGCGGTGATTTTTGCTTTCAGGTCGGTGTCGGTGTGCAGGCGCTCGAGCAACGGCCTGACCACTGCCGATGGCGAACCAGCCTCAGCCTCGAGCGTGAATTAAGGTATTTTGTGTTGGTCACAGCTGAATCTCAGCCCGCTCGAGCCACATCCTCTGCAATATGCTCCGCCGGATGCACCATACCCGTAATAATCTGCTCAACTTCGGCTATCGACGACTGTTTGGGGTCGATGTCATCTGCCACAACCTGCCCGCGCCGCAACACCACAATGCGGTCAACCACTTGGAATACATGGTAAATATTGTGGGCAATCAAAATACACGAATGCCCTTGGTCACGTGCGCCGCGTACAAAGTTCAACACGCCCTGCGTTTCTTCCACGCCAAGGTTGTTGGTGGGTTCGTCCAAAATAATGAGGTCGCTGTCAAAGTGCATGGCCCTGGCAATCGCCACCGCTTGGCGTTCGCCGCCAGAAAGCGCACTTATGGGTGTGGTCGGCGGAATATCTTTGGAGATGCCCACTTGCTTGAGTAAGTCACGCGCAACAGTGTTCATCTTCTCGTGGTCAAGTCGCCGCAACCAAGCTGGTCCCGTGGTGGGTTCGCGCCCTAAGAATAAATTGCGAGCAATGGAAAGTTGTGTGACCAGTGCAGAGTCTTGGTAGATGGTCTCAATGCCTTGGGCGATGCCGTCGTTGGTGCTGCGCATCGTCACCTTTTGGTTGCGAATATAAATGTCCCCGCTACTAGCTCTGAGTGCGCCCGAGAGGATTTTAATGAGCGTAGATTTGCCTGCGCCGTTATCGCCTAAAAGTCCTACAATTTCATTCTTTTGAACCGTAAGCGAGACATTGTTGATGGCTTGTACAGGACCAAAGTATTTATTGATGTTGCGCATCTCGACCAGGGAAGCATCAGCGTGTGAGGGTGCTTGAATATTTGACATTACGCTCGCAAGTTGTGACGCCGCTCGAGCGACGAGTGAATGGCCATCATGCCTAAAATAATGGCCCCAATAAATATATTGTAGGCCAGGGCCGGTACATTAGTGAAGTTGATGCCGTTGCGCATAAGCCGCAGGATAAACACGCCCAACACCGTGCCAAAAATAGTGCCGCGCCCGCCCATAAGGGCAGTACCGCCAATCACCACCATGGCAATAATTTCTAGCTCGTAGCCCGTACCGCTGTTGGGATTCGCCGCTGATACACGAATAGAACTGGTCACACCCGCATAGGCAGACATGACTGAGGTCAGCACAAATAAACTAATTTTGGTGCGCGCCACGTTCACGCCCCTTGCGGTGGCCGCATACGCATTCCCACCTGAGGCTTGAATCCAATTACCAAACTTTGTCTGAGACAGCACGTAGCCTAAAATAACTGCAAAGATAGTAAACCAAATAAGTGACGCGTAAATGCGCAAGTTGCCAATCCGAAAATCGCCGACAATAAGTTCCATAAGAAATGATTCAGCTTGCCAGGTGCGTTGTGGAAAGCCGCTAGTAACGTATAACGCACTACCTCGCACCACGAGTAGCATCCCCAAGGTCACCAAAAACGAGGGGATTTTGAGTTGGGTGACAAACCAGCCGTTAAATAGACCAATGAATACGGCTGCAAGGATGGCTAAGAAAAAACCAAGCTCGAGCGACGTCACCCCTTCGTTAAAGAGCGTCCACATGAGTACCGGCGCAAAGCCAAACACAGACCCCACCGACAAGTCAAACTCACCTGCAATCATCAGCAAGGTCATGGCAAGGGCAATCATGCCAAGTTCAGGGACAAAAGCAAGTAGATTACCGAGGTTAAACGTACTCAAATATTGTCCAGAGGAGAGCACCGTAAAGACAACAAGCTCACCGATGACTAGCACAAAGGGCCCAAATTCTGGTCGAAGGATAAGTTTTTGGAGGGGTTTTAGCAAGCGGAACTCCTTGGATTCGTGGGTAGCATTGATTGCTACCTGTGTGATGTTGTTAAGTGTGATGTCATCATCTGGCAATAGTTTGGACTGGCTGACGATGTTTCTAAAACTGCAATGTTTCTAAAACTGCGATGTTTCTAAAAAATGTCTCGAGGTATAGGGTCTCGAGGTGAGGTACGCATCAGCAACGTCTGTACCTCACCAGATGACGATAGTTAGTTAAGAATCAAGTTGTACCAAGCTATCAAAAACCTACTGACCCGACAAAATATCGTCGTAAATTTGGGCAGTATCTGCTTCGTAAAGTGCGCCTGTGACGACTCTGAAGCCTACAGGAATGCCACTTGCTTCCATGGCTGCTAGCGACAGGGCAACATAGCTGGTGGCTTGGGGGTCTTGCCACTGGGCGGCGTTTACGTAGCCTGTGAGCACTTGTTGGGTGGTATCCACCGAGTTGCCCCAACCGACCACGGGAATGTCGCCAGCTTCTATGCCCACTTGGTCGAACACGCGTTTAATACTGCCGGTAACTAAGTCACCTAAGCCGATGATGGCATCAATATCATTGCGGTTGGCAAACAGATAATCTGACATGCGGGTGATGACTTCAGCTTGGTCAAGAGTAGAATCGGTAACTTCCCAAGTAATCCCCAAAGGTTCAAAGACACTGGCAATGCCTTCCTCTTCCTGTACAGCGTAGGTGGCACCGGGAACTTCCACGGGCATCCACACAAAATCACCTGCCTCAACTAAACCGTTATCCACCAAATACTGCGCCCACGAGCGGCCATATGCCACTAGGTCGCCGCCGACATAAGCGTTGAAATTGGCATTAGGGTCAGGTGTATTAAAGTTAATGATGGGAATGCCAGCATCCCGTGCTTCTTGGGCAACTTCAACCAGGCTGCCGGGGTCAGGGCTGGTTGTGGCAATACCCGCTGCACCTGCAGCAATAGCAACGCGGACAGCTTCTTGGTGAGAAGGTACATCCCCACTGTGAAATGAGGTACGTACGGTGTTGCCGGTGTCTTCGCCCCACTGCTCAGCACCATCTAAAAAGTAGGTCCAAACAGGGTCAGCAGGGTCGCCGTGAGATATCCAGTAAAAGACGTTATCTTGAGCTAAGCCCAACTGAAACAGTGTTAGTAACGATAAACTCAACCAAAGTGCAAGCTTTTTAAGCATAGGTACAGCTCCTTTGTTGGGAAATATAGTGGGTAGAGTTGGCTAGATATGGATGTTACCCAATATCTCAACCAAGTATCTTGAACGTTAGTATTTTGTTGACACTTGCAAATGCTAGTCATGTGAATGCTAGTTAATAGTCTTAGCGCACTAGGCACGCTGCCTCGAGCCCAACCTCGGCAAAGTAATGCAGGTGGGTTGCTCGAGGTTCACGGATACGCGTAAACCCCTTTCGTGTTGAAATGTGTTGGCTCAGTATACTGGTACGTACCAGAATGTGTCCAGTATGAGGCCTAATCTCGACTCACAAGCGCTAAAACGACCACCGCGCCGTAACTCAGCACAACAAGCCAAGCTGTGCTGGCAAAGCCATACTGCAAGGCAAGTGCTGTGGCTGCCACGCTGCCAAAGACAGACATGAGGCCGTTTACTGACCAAGCCACCGCGACCAACTGCGGTTGATGTTGCCCTAATCGTGATAAGGCTAGTGGAAATGGCATTCCCAAAAATACAGCAGGCAAAAACACAAGTCCGCTGACACCTAGTACACGGATGATTAGACGTTGACCTTGCAAAGTCGTCTCAACGTAGGGCCAGCCAAAGGTGATGAGTAGCCATAAAACAGCTATCAGTAAAGCTGATATAGCAATGCCATGACGGGGAACAGCTTGAAACCAGCGTGTGAGGTAACTGCCCAGACCACTACCGATGAGGAGGAGTCCGAGCGTTAACCCGAGGGCGAGCGTAGGATGTCCTAAAAGTAATTGTGTGCGTTGTAAAAGGCTAATCTCGAGCGCCATAAAGCCAACCCCCAAACAGGCAAATAGCCACGGGGAAAGCTTAAATCCTACTGGAATTCGCGGGTACACTACACCGTACAGGACAATTACAATGAGCAGCATTGCTGCTAGTGACCCCAACAAACCTTGCAAAAAGCGTGGCAGATGTGGTTCAAATTGGTAAAAAAAGGGTTGATTGTCGGTGACGGGTTGTAGGTTGACCTCGGGGGTTTGCTCGAGAACCTCAGCAAGACTTAATTGCCCTGTTACAAGTGCATCGAGCGGTGGATTGGCTAGCAGATGTGGCACAAACAGTAGCGCGTAGCCTTGAGCTTCGGCAACTCGAGCCAGTCGAATGGCTTCTGTACGGTCAAGGGCTTGCTTTTTAACGACTAATAAGGGAATTGGCGGAGTGCTGCGAACATCTAACAATGCCAGTAAATGCTGACTTGTTTCTGCTTGGGGTATGCCTCTTTCGCTTAAACTTTGCACAGCGGTGAATAAGGCTCTAGTTAAGGTTAGTTCGTCGTAGAGCTTAAACACAACTTGACCGTTAGGGGTGAGGTGCTCGAGGTAACCCTGAAACGCCTCAACTGTATAAAGTCTGTTTTCCGCCATGACCAAGCCGCGTGCTTCAGCCGCTTGGCTAATAACCTGTGACAAAAAGATGAGGTCGTAGGCTTGTTGGCTGCGTTGTAAAACGCTGCGGCCTTCATCAATAAGAACCTCAACTGGCTCGTCGTAAAGGGGTCCGGCGTAGGGCTCGAGCTCACGCACCATCTCCACGCTGGCCCGGTTCACCTCCACCACCGTGATGTCGGTGACGCCTGCAGCTTTAGCTTGGGCAACATCTAAGCCGCCACCTGCGCCAATCAAAAACGCGGCGTCAGGTTCATCTGCCACAAATGGAAATCTGCCGATGTCCTGCTGCCAGCGTTCGGGCCGTGCTGCGTCAGGAATAATTGAGCCTGCGCCGCCGTCCATATAAAGATAGTAGGCATCTTGGTCAGGTTGATAGACCAAATCGGTGCGAGCAAACGCATCCCAGCGTGTGTCGAGGATATTTGCACCTGCCTCGAGCCGTTCAAGAATGGGTTTATTGACAGCCAACCGCTGCATATCAAGTTGTAAAAATGAGCTAAATGCTTGAACTAGTCCAAAGCCAATGACGATGACTGCCAGCACGCTTGCCCAAGAACGTGATGGGGTGATGTTTATGTTGATGGTAAGACTCGCCAATGCAATCAAGACCGCCGCTAGCACAGCAGCATTGAGTCCGCCCAATAGATTGAGCAGCGGGATAGAGACAAGAACCATTGTTCCTGCCCCCAACAAATCAACCGCGTAGAGAAGTGGGCTTTGGCTGGCATCGTGACTAAAGACGGACACTAACGTAAGCCCAAGAAAGCTATAGGGAACGAGCAGTAACACCAGCAGCAACCACAACCCAGTACCCATGCTGAGGACAACGACCCCACACACAAGCAAGGTTGATGAGGCAGCCAGCGCAAGCCAGCCCGCGACCTTCGTCAATTGCCGCAGACGCGGTGAGATGATAGCTAAGCTAGCGCCTAGCGCGATGCCTAAAACGGCGAGGGAGAGGAGTAAAAAGACGTAAGATTGGGTGTAGAGAACAGAAAAGACTCGAGCCAGTGATAGCTCGAGCAATAACGACCCTGCCGAAAAAAGGGCTAGCGAGATAAGAGTACGTATTTTACTGGAGATCAACGCGCCCAACTTATTGCATCATCCCATAGATTGTGTAGTGGTAACTTAGCATCAAGTGCTGTCCGAGATAAGCAAACCCAAATGCGATGAATGATGGTTTCAAGGTGATACAACATAATTACGTACGCGTTTTCATGCGCGGGTCAAGCACATCCCGTAAACCGTCACCAAAAAAGTTGAACCCCATGACCGACAGCATAATGGCGAGTCCCGGAAAGACACCCATCCACCACGCTTGCCGCAAAAATGCTCGTCCTTCGCTGAGCATGCGCCCCCAACTTGGGTCAGGTGGTTGCGTGCCGAGCCCAAAAAAACTTAGTGCTGCTTCAGCCAGAATGGCAAAGGCCAAACTGAGTGAGGTTTGCACCAAAATGGGTCCCAATGCGTTAGGCAAAATATGCTGAAAGATGATGCGACCATTACCGCGCCCTAAAGCTCTGGCAGCGGTTACAAAGTCGCGCCCGCGCACCGACAACACCGCGCCTCGAGCAACCCTAGCAAAAATAGGAATGTAGACAATAGCAATGGCAATCATGGCGTTGCCCACGCCGCGCCCTAGGATTGCCATAACCGTAATGGCTAACAGCACCGCCGGAAACGCAAACAAAATGTCCATAAAGCGCATGATGATTTCATCTATCCAGCCGCCGTAAAAGCCTGCGAGCGCGCCTAAAAGCACCCCAATCGTGCCGGAAATAAGCACGGCGATAAAGGCAACCCGCACCGAGACTGCTGCCCCGTGTAACACACGGGTAAATACATCCCGCCCAAATTCATCTGTCCCAAAAGGATGCTCAAAACTGGGTGCCGCAAAGCGCACGGCAAAGTCCATCATGTTAGGGTCGTAGGGTGCAAGTTGCGCGCCTAGCAGTGCCACAAGTACCAACAAGAGGATGATACCAGTGCCCATCATCAACAAACGGTGACGCATAGCCCGCCGTAAAAACTCTTTGAAGGTAGAAGCTGAGCTTGAGGATGTACTAGCAGCCTTAGCCATAACTTACACTCGGGTCAAGCAAGGCATACGACAAATCTGTTAATAAGTTAACCACTGCAAACGCGGTAGCAAACAGTAAGACGGAGGCTTGTAACATAGGATAATCGCGCTGCAAGGTGGCGCTGAGTGCCAGCGAGCCAAGCCCCGGCCAGGCAAAAATAATCTCAACGACGACGATGGCACTAAGCAATGTTGCCATTTGCAAGCCCACGATGGTGGCAATGGAAATGGAGGCATTTCTGAGTGCATGTTTGTTGATGATCCGGCGCTCGTGGAGGCCCTTGGCTCTTGCTGTGCGAATATAGTCCTGACCGAGAACCTCGAGCATGGCACTGCGCACGAAGCGGGTCATAATAGCCCCACTAATCAAGCCTGCTGTCATTGCCGGTAGCACAATATGACGCAACCACGGCAAAATACCTTCTGTAATGGAGACAAAGCCGCTCGAGGGCAACCATCCCAAAACCTCTGCAAAGAGCACAATCAGCAGGATTCCCATCCAAAAGTCGGGTACAGACACACCAAGTTGGCTGAACACCATCGCGGTTACATCCTGAAAGCTGCCCGGCTTGAGCGCTGCTAAAATCCCAGCCGGTAGGGCAATAGCTAAGCCAATGAGTAACGCTACAAGCGCTAGTTGCAAGGTGGCGGGCAAGCGCCGTGCAACCTCGCCAGTGACAGGGCGGTCGGTGATTAAGCTGCTACCAAAATCAAAGCGCAAAACAATACCCGAAATCCAATCCAGATACTGTGTTGGCAAGGGGCGGTCAAGGCCTAACTGGGTTTCCAGGGCAGCCACCGTTTCGGGTGTGGCTTGAATGCCTAGCCGAATACGGGCAGGACTTCCTGGGACGAGTGGCACAATGGCAAAGGTGAGCAGTGACACGCCAAACAGCACCAGCAATAGCGTTACCAAACGGCGTAATAAGTAGTTAAGATTCATAATTTTGTAAAGATGAGCATCAAGATAACTAATATGAAGATAGCTGTGCTTACATCAGATAGGTTAAGAAAGTGATGGGACTTGCCCACCACCTTCTTGGTTATGTTGATAAGGGTGATGTCTACTGCTCGAGCCACGTCTCAACAAAGCGAATCGCTTGGTCAGGGCGGGCGCTGTAACCTTGCACGTAAGGCTTATACGCATTGATGTTGAGGGGATTGTAGAGGTAAATATAAGGCGCGTCATCCACAATTTGCTGATTAACTTGGGCGTAAATATCGCGTCTAGCCTCAGCGTCTTGCTCTAAGCGGCCTTGGTCAAGCAGTTCATCTACGCTGGGGTTACTGTAACCCGTAAAATTGAAAACCTCACCTGTGCGGTGCTGCGCGTAGAAAAAGTCATCTGGGTCAACCAGCACATTCCAACTGCACACGTAGGTGTCGTAGTTACCCGCGCCTTGTTCCTCGAGCCACTCTGCCCATTCAAGCGTGCGAATACTGGCGCGAATACCCAAAGGTGCAAGTTGGGCCTGCAAAACTTGGGCGATGCGAATGGACTCTTCGTACTGAGTGGTGGGCATAATTTCTAACTCAAAGCCGTCTGTGACACCTGCCTCAGCTAGCAGTGCGCGTGCTTGCTCCATATCTTGTGCATAAGGTGCGTAGTCAAAGTTCCAAGAGCTCGAGCTAGGAATGGGGTCTTGGGTGGGTTGGGCAATCCCGAAGGTCGCCGCTTCCGCAATTTGCTCGCGGTTAATAGCATAGGAAATAGCTTGCCGCACACGCGCGTCACTTACTTTGTCCAGCCCGGTATTCACACCGATGTACCAGTAGGCACCTGCAGGGGTGTCGTCCACAATTACATCGTCTCGTGCTTCCAGTTCAGCCACACTTTGCGAGGGGACTGAAATCGACCAATCGACATCGCCAGTGACTAAGGCTGTACGGCGTACTGATTCATCACTGATGATACGAATCTCGACAGCATCAAGGTAGGGGAGGCCTTCTTGCCAGTAGTTGGGGTTGCGCTCGAGCATTAAGCGAATACCCGGCTGAAAATCGGTAATCATAAACGGCCCTGTGCCAATAGGCTGCGTGTTGATGGTGCCAGCTTCAACGTCTTCCTGTGCAATAATACCCATCGTTTTATCGACTGCCAGCTTGGTGAGGAGGCCAGGGTTGGGCGCGTCCAAGCTAAAGACAACCGTACTTTCATCCGGCGCGGTAATCTCTGCCACGCCGCCCAATTTCCAAGCGTTGCCAGATGCCGTGTCTGGGTCGAGAACGCGGTTGTAGGTGTAAACAACATCATCTGCGACTAGCTCGTGGCCGTTACTGAACTGCACGCCGTCACGCAAGATAAAGGTTAGGGTGAGGCCGTCTTCAGATAGTTCCCAACTTTCTGCTAAAGACGGCTGTACATTTTGCGCTGCGTCCAGCGTGACCAACGTATCTAAAACATTTTCTAAAATTTGAAAACTTGAATAGGCACTGGTCACATGTGGGTCAAGTCCTACTGGGTCTTGGGCCCACGCAGCCGTTAGCGTGCCTCCTGCTTGCTGAGCAAAGCTTATAGCCCCTAAAAGAATAATCAATACACTAAAAACCCGTTTCACCTAATTTACCCTCCTTGTATTCCAAAAATGTTTAATTATGATAGTTCGATCTTAAACTCTGTGGTCAAAATGCGTTGGCTACTCACGACTCCTTTCTGTATAAATTCACATCACCTAATCTGTATGAGTCTGCATCTTTTGCATGAATGCGTTAATAACAGCACTCGCCCTAGTTAGTGTGATGGGGACATCAGATACAATATTAACCACACTTCTATCTGAGTGTTGTGATGAGGTGACTTAACCCACTGGACGCAGTACGCACACAATTTATTGCCAATCAATAGTGGTTTATAGATTTACAATGAGGATGCCTGCAACGTCATACTATACGTGATGCTCATGACATTCTGAACCATAGACTAATGTACGTTATAACGTTTAAGAAGTCAATAAATATAACGTAAATTCTTCCAGTGCTCTTTGTCTTTCATACATTTGGAGTAGGGGCATCAGGTGTGTCTAAAAGTGAGCTCGAGCCCATCAGCTAGCTCTATTTCTTACTGAACGGCGCACCTACCCAAAGTTGCTAGAGGCTATTCGCTAAAACACTACAGTGGTACTTAAACTTGTTAGCTTGGACGCTCTATACTTAGACTTACATGCGCAAGATCATCCACATTGACATGGATGCGTTTTATGCCTCCGTTGAACAGCGCGATAACCCCGAATTGCGCGGCAAAGCGCTTGCTGTTGGCTCTGACGGGCCGCGCGGCGTGGTCATGACCGCCAGTTACGAAGCACGCCAGTTTAAAGTGGGCTCGGCGATGCCTTCGGGGATGGCTAAAGCACGTTGCCCACACTTGCTGTTTGTGCGCCCGCGCATGCGTGTTTACCGCGACGTATCGCAGCAAATTCGAGGGATTTTTTTTCGCTATACAGATTTAGTAGAGCCACTTTCACTGGATGAGGCTTACTTAGATGTCACCCAGCCCAAACAAGGACCCCTGTCAGCAACCTTGCTGGCGCAGCAGATTAAGCAAGATATTGTTGATGCTGTGAACTTAACTGCCTCAGCTGGGGTGGCGGCGAGTAAATTTCTGGCCAAAAGCGCTTCAGGACAAAACAAGCCGGACGGCCTTACGGTCATTACGCCAGACAAAGCAGATGCGTTTTTAGCAGCGCTGCCCATTGGCAAGTTTCATGGCATCGGCCCTAAGACGGCCACCAAAATGCAACAGATGGGCATTCATACCGGAGCTGACTTGCGAGCGTATTCCAAAGACGCTCTAGAAACACGCTTTGGCAAAAACGGGCTACGCTTTTGGCACATTGCCCAGGGTACCGACGACCGTCCGGTGAACCCTAACCGTGAACATAAAAGCATCAGTTCAGAGACAACCTTTACCGAAGATTTAGCTGATTATGACGCGTTGGCGCTCGAGCTTCCCCCTCTTGCGGAACACGTCGCCAAGAGCCTCGCCAAGTACAACCTTGTGGCGGGCGGCGTGAGCCTCAAGGTCAAATACAGTAACCATCAAATTATCACCCGGCGGCAGACCTTACCCAATCCGGTGAGTCAAGCTGAGAGTATTTTGACCAATGCCGAGCGCTTACTGCGCACCCGTGTGCCGCTTAGCCAAGCTGTGCGCTTGCTTGGCGTGGGTGTGTTTAGCATGCGTGATGCAGGTGCGCGCAATGTTGAGCAACTCAGCTTGTTTGAGTCACTAAGCTAGATAACGGGATCAATAATGCGTTGTCCTGATGACACCAGCTTAGTCATAACACCGCTGCATATAGGTGGTGTCGCTCAACTCAAAGCCAAACTTTTTGTAAAACGGGATACGTGACTCAGCGCAAAGTAAACTGATCTGTTCAATGTCTTTAAGTTGGTTGCTCATTGCCTCGAGAAGTTGACGCCCTAGACCACGCCCCCGATACGCTTCGTCGATGACAACATCGTCAAGATAAGCTCGGTAGACGCCATCGGATAAAACTCGAGCAAAGCCAATCAAAGTTTCACCGTCCCACATGCTTAGGCAGAGTGAGCTGTGCTCGAGCATCGTGGCAATGCCCTCGAGGTTGCGTTTATCTGCCCAGTCTGTCTGCTTAAAAAGCCGCTGCACGTGTTCAGGGCTAGGACGATCTGTTGTGGATATGCGGATTGCTGTAGTCATACATCGAGTTATACGTCATTGAGCTACCTCTGCAATGTGATGAGCATGTTAGAAGGAAAACCTCTAGAAGCATTCAGTAGCAGTTCGGACACTTTTTACAAACCCCGTCACAGACGCACATAAGATTTTGGGTATAGAGTGCCAAATCGCATCTGTGACGCAAATCGATGTTTGAGATTTAATTCCTCGTGGAAATCCTCCATCTGTGATGGAGGTAATGTATGTTTGGCTGAGCCGTAGAATGGGATGTGGCGAAATACCGAAAACTAACACATGTAGTGTACCAATGCGATTATCACATCGTGTGGTCACCGAAGTATCGTTACTGGGTGCTAGAAGGTGTGATTGGGGAACAAGTTGAGAAGGATATAAGGACGCTGTGTGAATGGAAAGATGTAGAAGTAAAAGAGGTGAGTGTGCAAGCCGATCACATCCACCTGTTGTGCTCAATCCCGCCGAAGGTAGCGATATCAAGCTTCATGGGATTTTTGAAAGGAAAGCTAGCGATAAAGTTGTTCAAGAGCTATCCTGGGCTGCGCAAGAAGCCATATTGGGGGAATAAATTCTAGGTGCGAGGGTACTTCATCAATACAGTAGGGATGAATGAAGACTTGATAAGGCGTTATGTAAAGTATCAAGAGGAGCGAGAAAGAGAAGCTGAGCGGCATAGACAAGGATTTCTCTTTGAGAGTAATTCATAGAAACCCACCCCTTTAAGGGGTGGTCGTTTAGTGTAGGGTACGCGCTAATGATTTTTGTGCATGTCATTAAATTTTACGGATAACTCGATGAATCATTCTAAAAGCTTACAAGCGTGATGATGTAATGAATAAGAGACGCGGCTCGAGTGGCTCACGTCAAGTTTGTACACGCCACAACGTGCTAGGCTACAGTGTATTCAACACGCAGCTTGAGTACAAAGTCTTAGTTACAGAGTGTAATGCGATGGTAGTTGTCGGTTAGATGTAGCATCGTTATCTCTGATGAAACTTTACTGAGCCATGCTAACAACTAAATTTGTGTGTTCAGTATTAACTAAGCTCATTGACGCAATTATCCTCTCAAGTTGCGAGGCAAGCATACTTACACTTTAGAGAGTTCGTAAACCAGAAAATATGCTTATACGAAGAAAGGTACACCCATGCTAGATGCCATTAACGGATTTTTTAGTTCGTTAAGAGATTTTTTTCAGCGTCTTTTTGACGACAATGAGCGCGATGTTAACCGCATCCGCGAAGACATTGTAGGACGGGTTAACGAGCTAGAAGATGATATGCAAGCCGTTCCCGACCTCAAAGCAGCTTATGCAGAATTGCGCCGTCGCCACCTTGGAGACGGTGAAAGCCTCGACAACCTCATGCCAGAATCGTTTGCACTTACTCGCGAAGCAGCCATGCGTAACTTAGGGATGCGTCATTACGACGTGCAACTTATCGGTGGGGCGGCACTACACAGTGGGCGCATTGCCGAGATGAAAACGGGTGAAGGTAAAACGCTGGTTGCCACGTTGGCGCTAGTCCTGAACGCGATTTCGAGCAAAGGTGCACACTTGGTGACGACCAACGATTACCTGGCTCAGACAGGTGCTGAGTGGATGGGGCCGCTGTACAGGTCATTGGGGCTCGAGGTTGGCGTGATTCGTAACGGCAGCACGCCGGATGAACGCCGGGCTGCTTACACTGCCGACATTACCTACATCACCAACAGTGAACTTGGCTTTGACTACTTGCGCGACAACATGGCGTTCCGGCCAGACGGTCTAGTGATGCGCAAAGAAGAGCCCATGAACTACGCCATTGTTGATGAGGTTGACTCCATTCTTATTGATGAAGCGCGTACGCCACTCATTATTTCGGGGCCGGCTGAGCTAGCTACCGACAAATACTACGTGATGGCGAAGTTAGCGAAGAAGCTCGAGCGCGGTGAACCAGGTGAGGGCGAAAACGTGCCGCCCACCGGTGACTACACCGCAGACGAAAAAACCAAAGATATCCACTTAACCGAGCAAGGCATTGACAAAGCTGAAAAAATCCTCGGCATTGAAGACCTGTTTAGCCACAGCAATATGGAAGTTGCCCACATGGTGCGCCAAGCACTGCGCGCGATGGTGCACTACCAGCGCGACCAGGATTACGTGAAAGACGATGGCGGGCAAATTGTCATTGTGGATGAATTTACTGGCCGCCTCATGCCAGGGCGGCGCTATGGTGAAGGCCTCCACCAAGCTATTGAAGCTAAAGAGGGCGTCAAAATTGAGCGCGAAAATCAAACGCTCGCAACCGTTACCTATCAAAACTTTTTTAAGCTCTATAACAAAATTTCGGGCATGACGGGAACGGCTAAAACTGAGGAAAAAGAGTTCCAAGAAATTTATGGTTCGTCAGTATTGGTCATTCCCACTAACAAACCGGTCATTCGTAATGACGAAAACGATGTTGTTTACCGCTATCAAAAAGGTAAGTACGATGCTGCTGTCGAAGAAATTGTTGAAATTCACAAAACAGGGCAGCCTATTTTGGTTGGTACGGTCACGATTGAAGCCTCTGAGCGCCTTTCCAAAATGCTTAAGCGCAAAGGTGTGCCTCACCAAGTGTTGAATGCCAAACACCACTTAAAAGAAGCAGATATTGTGTCTCAAGCAGGTCGCAGTGGGACAGTGACTATTAGTACCAACATGGCAGGTCGTGGGACGGATATTGTGCTGGGGGGAAATCCCGAAGCACTCGCTCGGCAACTTTTAACCCGTGAAGGGTTTGAGCTTTATGACAGTGACACAGAACTTCTTATTAAGTCAGTCATGCTACACAAAATGGATGATGCTGAAGAGATTGCCAGCCGTATCGAAGAGCTGCCCGAGAATATTTTAGAGAAGCTCGAGGCCCTTCGCGATGAAGCTGAGGTTGACCACGAACGGGTTGTTGAGGCTGGCGGCTTGCACATCATTGGCACCGAGCGGCACGAATCGCGGCGTATTGATAACCAGCTTCGTGGACGTGCTGGGCGGCAAGGTGATGCTGGCTCGAGCCGCTTCTATGTAAGTTTTGAAGACGACCTCATGCGACTCTTTGCTAGTGACCGTGTGCTTGGCTGGATTGACCGCATGGGCATGAACGACGATGAGCCTATTGAAGCAGGTATGGTTACCGGAGCCATTGAACGAGCCCAAAAGCGGGTTGAAGACCGCAACTTTGGCATCCGCAAACAGCTTTTGGAATACGACAATGTCATGAGCAAACAGCGCGAGGTCATCTACGCGCAGCGCCGTGATATTTTGCTTGGCAATAACATCCGTGAAGACGTGCTGGACATGATTGCTGAGTATGTGGATTCGGTTGTGCAAACCTACCTCAGCAAAGAACTCGAGCCCGAAGAGCAAGACATTGGCGCACTCCGTAGCGCGCTCGTTAATGCTATTCCAGCCTTGGAAACCTTTGATCTTGAAGCACTGCGCGGTCACGATCCAGATGAAGCCGTCGATCAAATTATTCCTGTGGTAGAAACGGCCTACGAAGCCAGAGAAGCTGAGTTTGGCGAAGAGATGATGCGGGAATTAGAGCGTTATATCGTTCTGCAAGTGGTGGATACACACTGGAAAGAACAACTCCACAACATGGACGTATTGCGCCAAGGTATTGGTCTACGTGGCTACGGTCAGCGCAACCCAATCCAAGAATATGCGTTTGAGGCATTCAATTTGTTTGAAGAAATGAAATCGAGCATTCGCTTTGAAACAGCGCGCATCATGTTCCGCGTACAATTAGAAGGAAACCTAGAGCCTCGACAACGCACCCCACAACGCGTTCATGCCACGGCTTTGGATGAACCTGTACCCCAAGTGCGCAGTCCTGTTGCAACGGCGGCAGGTCGCGGCGGCGGGCAACAGCAGCCTATGAACCGCGCACAACGCCGCAAGATGGAACGCCGCCAAGCTAAAACAAAACGTTAAGGTTAGACGCATACCATAAACTTCAGCCAAGGAGGACGCCTGTGAGCAAGCTAAAGTGTTGGCAACTAGTGTGTGTTGTCATGATACTAACCTCGAGTGTCGCATCTGCTAGAGGGTTTCGTCTTAACGACTGGGGTGTGTCCAGAGCAGAAGCTAGGGAAAGTGAAACCTATGCGTTTATGAGTGAGGACATTGACACTATGACCTTCACCACGGGACAAACCATGTTTGGGATGGGTGCAACTGTTGGCTATGTGTTTACTGCCGAAGACCAACTAGCTGCCGGCACCTACATTTTCGACAGCCACGCGGTCACATCACGTTATCTGGATGATTACGAGGCCATTCAAGAGGTACTAGTTGACCTTTATGGTGAGCCTGCTGGAGCCTCCACTGAGTGGTTGGATGAGTATCATCGGGGTAATCTTGATAACTACGGCAATGCGGTTGCTGAAGGTGACTTGCGGCTCGAGACCCGCTGGGAAACGCCAGATGAAGTCATTGTCTTGCGGCTCTTTGGCGATAACGGCCGCGTCATGCACCGGGCGGATTATCTGAGCAAAACGTATTATCCGCTGTATACGCAAGCGACAGCATCAGGTAACTGAAGTTCAAGGCTTAGTCCAAGATGTAGCTGAATACATTTAGTAGTTACACGAGATGTTGTTACGGATTTACTTACGTGTGATATTGCCTTTTGGAAAGGGAGAAGGGGAGCATAGGGGAAAGGGAGATTTCATCAGCGACAGCCCAAACTCACCGGAATGCATGTATCACAACATCGTGGGGGTGCTAATTGAATCCACTTGAGACATCCATCAAGTAAAAACTCAGTGACAAGCTAAAAGTTATAAAGACGACCTTAGAAATATATTCGAGGTCGTCTTTGTCTATACCGAAGATGAGAGCTTGTGGTGCCATTCAGTTGATATCGCCAACATCAACATCACAACTGTAAAAACGCCAAAATCTCACCTGGTGACATGTTGGTGCGTACGCGTGGGATGAGCCCTAAAATCGTGCCAACACCTAATGACGGCCCTGGAAATAGCGCAGCGTATTGCTCAATACCTGCTAGCGTCGGCGATTCAAAGACAAAAAAACTAACCTCTTCGCCAGAAGGTACATCCATCGTGAGAGGTATAGGGCTAGCACTAGCAACAATCATGCGGGATTGGTTGGTAGATAAGAAGAGCTGTTGAGCGACGCTGGCGGGTGCAAAAATGAAGTTCTCGAGCTCCATAGCGCAGGTTTCCAAGGTTGGTAAAATAGCTGCCACACCATCACCTAGCCGAATGCTGTCACTGGGTGGGGCGACAATAATCATTCTGGGATACACGCCATCATTGCGGATAATTGCCCAAAACGCGACGCGGTCACTATTATCCTCGGCAGAAGCAACGAGTGCAACAGGGTTAATTTGTTGAGTTGCCTCGTCGATTAACTCAGCGAGTGTCAAGATTATCATGCGTTTGGTAAGTTCGTCAGCCTCGTTAAGTTGCGCTACAGGCGTAAGCCCATACCAGCGCCCTAAACGGGTGAGCATGGTTTGCCAGGTGGCCATGTCCAAGCTATCTGGTTGCCATGTAGCAGGTAACAACCGCCGCTCGAGCAAGTACCTAGCAGCTTCATAAGCATTATCTGTTGGTTCAACACCAACAGTTTCGTTAAAATCGAAGCGCGGTAAGACAGGCTCTAAAAGTGCGACAGCACGCTGCACGTAAATAGCTGCATCACGTCCAGTCGCAAGTTGCTGTAGAACGGCCCCACCTTCATCAGCCCGCAGTTCGGTAATACAAACCTGCGCCCAAGCGGTTGCCCATAAAAAGAGCACACTTGTCAGAATTAGCTTATGTAACATGCTGGCTTATCCTTTGCTAGGTGTGTGCGGACGTAGGTCATGTGTAAAGATGATCTACAAATTTGTTCAAAAGAAGCTGGGTTCATAATAGATAGTTGCCTCAAAACTTGGGTCATAGACGTGCCTCGTATTGTTGTGAGTATGTAGAGTAGCGCCTGCATAGCATCTTCAGACTTGTGCATCTTCAGACTGTGCATCTTCAGACTGTGCATCTTCAGACTGTGCAGGCAAGCTGATGCCATAGCGCAAGTAGGTAAGTACCTGTAGTTTACCGTGATTATGGTACCTATTGGCGCAATTTTTAGCATGAATACGTCCAGAGATGAAGACTCATTAAACAGAGAATCTCCTTTTTAGATGATACAACAGCCACTAAGTGTTGCGCTGTTGAGTGTAGTGTCGCGTGTAACTGTGTGAATGCGGCAATCTATTTGTTTTTCACTAACCTGTGTTAGGCTGCCATTAGGAGGAATGAACGAGTGACGTTTCAAGTAGGCGACAAAGTGGTCTACCCAAGTCAAGGGGCGGGCATTGTGGTTGAAAAGACAACCCGTGAGGTTCTAGGCGAGACCCATGACTACCTCAAAGTAGACTTTGTACGTGGTGATATGAGCGTGCTGGTGCCTTTGGAAAAAGGTCAAGATGTTGGGCTGCGTCATACGATTGGTGACGATGAGCTCGAGCGACTTGGTGAAGCCATCCGCAAAGGTGATTTGAGTTTGCCTGGTCAGTGGCCACCGCGCCACCGTGCTGAGCTAGATATTTTAGCTGCCAACGATGCATACGACCTTGCGCGGCTTATTGGTGCCCTGTTTCAACGCGACCAAGAACGCGGCTTAGCGGATACCGAACGGGATATTTTTGAAAATGCTAAAAGTTTGCTCTCGAGTGAATGGGCAGTTGTTGCTGAGCTGGATTACGAAGCTGCTCAGCAGGCTATTACTGGGATTCTCGAGCAGACGCTCTCCTAGGTTTAGACGCTCTCTTAGATTTAAGAGTATCAGCTCGATTTAAGAGTATCAAATCGAGGCTGTTAGTTTGAGCGTCTTGCTTAGCTAAGCACCACATTTTGTTAGGGAAATACTGTTTGTTAGGGAAATACTGTCAAAAACGCACATGGCCTCGTCAGTTTGATGTATTGACGAGGCTTTTTAGCTGTTATACCAACTCCGAGAAAACCCCTAATAAAGTACTAAATATCAGGCCACCAATGAAACTTAGTTGCAGATTTGATGATTTCAGGCTGTTGTTGTAGCAAGGCACATTGGTCAGCGAGAAGGGTTTCAAGGCAATCAAG
>JBCCBI010000030.1:0-21398 GCA_039034155.1 Deinococcota bacterium
CACGTATAGTGACGACTTTTGTCTCATAGCTGGACTGCACAACTTCAGAAAACGGGACACCCTAGCTTGGTGAGTTGACGCTCTTAATCCCAAATTCTTCATAGCTCGCTACAACCATAATTGCTATTTCGCAGATGGTTTTATAGATGCTATACCAATCAAACATCACACGAGACCATCACACAAAAGACCATCACATGTTGTTGTCAGTAACATGAAGCTGACTTAGCCCATGAGGACTGTGACGCGGATACCACGCACGCAAGCCAGCTAGACGCGCAGGCACAGCTAGAATAGTAAAAAGAATCTTCTGCGCAAACAGCGGCACATCTGCTAGCGCATTGCCGTAAAACGGAAACAACAGTGAAACTTGTAAGAGTTGTTTGAAGGTGGGTTTACCATCTGGAATGAGGCCGTCACGTTCTAAGCCAGTTACGGTTTCAAAAAACGTTTCTGAACGCAAGGCCGGCTCGAGCGCAATCTCTTGCACTAACACGTCATCCCCAGCGTTCCACATCGCATGAGGCACACCTATTGGTACGCTGATGGTCTCACCTGCGGTTAAGGTTTGCTCGTCATCGTTCACCCGCACGCCCATCGTGCCAGACAGCACTTTGAAGTGCTCAACTTGCTTTAGATGAAAGTGCGCAGGCGTTTCTGGTGCGCCAGGTTGGACTTCTTGTTTGAAGCGTAAACGCTTACCGTTACTTTCAGCAGCTGTTTCTAAAAAGGTGATGGTGGTGTATTTGCCCTGCACGACTTGCCCGGACTGTGCCATCAGAGATACCTCACAACGACCTTTGAAGTGAAGCTCGAGCTACTCTCAGCACCGAAACTTTTACAATGCAACATCAATAACCTCCACAAACATTGAAATAGCGTCATAACGACTAACCTAACCTGAGGCTAAAGGCTACCGTTACGTAAGAGTCAAGCGTGGTAGCCTAAACCATGCCGCGCACTGCGACGCTGTCGTTTGACAGGGGCACGCTTATTTTGCATCCGCCGCCCAAAGGGAAAGCTTGGGTGGAATTTGTCATGTGGGACGACCGCATTGAAAAGTTCCGCTTGCCGGCTAGTCAGTACCGCCAATTTTTAGAGGCTGTCCGTGCTGAAGGCACGCAGGTCATCGACAAAGCGGCCCAGTTTAGCGAGCTAGCACTCACCGTGACGGATAGTCGGGAGCCGTTTGCCCATCAACGTGAGGCTCTTGAAAAGTGGAAACAAGCAGGGCGGCGCGGTGTGGTTGTCTTACCTACCGGTGCTGGCAAAACCTACCTCGCGCAATTAGCTATGCGCGACACACCTCGGTCAACACTCATTGTAGTGCCAACCCTGGATTTGATGCATCAGTGGTACGCCCAGCTCGAGGCCAATTTCCAAGGTAGCTCCGTAGGACTCCTCGGCGGTGGTTCTAAGGATGATACTGCCATCTTGGTGGCAACTTACGACAGCGCTGCTATCTACGCGGAACGCCTCGGCAACCGCTACGGGCTGCTTATTTTTGATGAGTGTCACCATCTACCCGCCGACTTTAAGCGCAGCATCGCCGAGTACTCCATTGCACCTTACCGCTTAGGTTTAAGTGCCACACCTGAACGGGCAGACGGTAAAGATGCTGACCTCGACACACTCATCGGTCCGCGTATCTACAGCAAACGCCCCGAAGACCTAGCTGGCGGCGCACTCGCCAAGCACGACATCATCCAGATTAAAGTGGACTTATCTGAGGATGAGCGTACTCGTTACGACGCCTGCATCGCTAAGCGCAACGCATTTTTGAAAGACAAAAAGATTTCACTAGGCACACTCAAAGGCTGGCAATATTTTGTCGCCCAAAGTGCTCGCAGTAGCGCTGGTCGGGAGGCCATGCTTGCTCACCGTGAAGCTCGAGCCCTTGCGTTTGGCACGCAGTCCAAATTGCGCGTGCTCGTTGACCTCCTCCACAAACACGCCGCTGACCGCGTGCTCATCTTTACGGACAGCAATGACACCGTTTACACCATCTCTGAAACGTTACTCATTCCTGCCATCACCCACCAGACTAAAGTCAAAGAGCGCCACGAAACGTTAACCTTTTTTAGGGAGGGCATCTATCCGCGTTTAGTGACCTCCAAAGTTTTGAACGAGGGGGTTGATGTGCCGGATGCCAACGTCGCCATCGTGCTGTCTGGTACCAGCACCACGCGTGAATACGTGCAGCGTCTAGGACGTATTTTGCGTAAGCGTGAGGGTAAGCTCGCACTTTTGTATGAGGTAGTTGCCTCAGGCACAAGTGAAGAACGCGTGTCTGAACGAAGGCGTGGGAAGACATCCTCAGCGTCATCAAAAGCCTCGAGCACTTCACAACACGTCAAGACAGCGAATGATGATGCGGGTGAAAAACAGGGCAGCCTCGACCTCACTCCTATTGCTGAGACTGATGCCATCTCGTTTGAGGACTTGTAGAGATGCTCCCCAGCGACCTACTCATGCGCCGCATTCAGGGCGATGAGATTGTGCCTAAGCGTCTCAAACACAGTGAGGCGAATCTGGCAACGGCAACGGATGTTATTGAGGTGTTTGAAGCACAACTTGGTGAAACTAAGGGTACGCTCGAGGCCGCCCTGCAAGTCCTCGAGGGCAACGACACCGACTACCGCACCAAACGCGGGTTTGCACATATTTTGACGAACAGTTTTAGTGAGTTTGAGGTTAAAAGTCCACTCGAGCCTGCTGACTTGCGGCAGAAAGTGTTTGCAGCCTCAGCAAAACAGATTCCTTCCGAAGCAAACAGTAACAAGGTATTAGCGCAAGTTGCATCTGACCTCAGCCAAGAAACGCAAACGCATGTCACACCAGACATGGTGCGTGCAGGTCTCTATGCAGATTTGCAAGATAATCACGTGCTGACGCGCTTTGACGCGCCCAATGCCAACACCCTCATCGACCGTTACAACCTATCCCAAGCCCAAGGCGTGCTCTATCGCGCCAGCCACATCATCATCACTGCCTACCGCAACGACCCGGGCGAATACAAGCAGCTCTTTCGCTTCCTCAAACTTTTTGGGCTCATGGCTTACATTGAGGGAGATGCTGACCATGGTTTCACGATTACGATTGACGGGCCCGCCAGTTTGTTCAAAGCTAGCACCCGCTACGGCACCGACCTCGCCAAGTTTTTGCCTGCCCTATTGCAGGTGAGCCGCTGGTCCATGGACGCCACGCTGGTTCCGCCCAATAACCTCTACGGACCCATGCCAGACGAAGTTCATTACCGTTTAGATGCTGAGTGCGGGTTAGTTTCCCATTACAAACCGGGGACAACTTACGATTCTGCGGTGGAAGAAGCCTTTGCCTCTCGCTGGGCTAAAACCAAAACCGACTGGCGTTTAGAACGCGAGGTTGACCTCTTACCAATTCCCGGTAGCGTGATGGTGCCCGACTTTCGGTTAGTCCACCCAGAACACGAAAAAACCTATTTGTTAGAGATTGTTGGCTATTGGCGGCCTAAGTATTTGCAAAAAAAGTTTGCGCAAGTTCGTAAAGCTGATCGGGATGACCTTATTTTGGCAGTATCTGAACGGTTGAACCTCGAGGCAGCCGGGGTAAAACTCGATGACGTGCCTGCAAAGATTATCTGGTTCAAAGGTAAAGTTAATCCGCAGGATGTGCTGGCAGCCGTTGCTTAAAACCTCTCTGATAGGTTACTGCCAGAAAGCACTTTTCTCTCTGTTAGATAGGGAAAATCCATTTCCAGCCTTCATTAAGACTGTATACTATCTTGCAAATCCCGATACAAACGTTGTAATGTCTCATTGTTCATCAATTTGTTGCGCTGTGCTATTTCAGTATTTTAATGCATTACCTCCTTGCTGCTATTTGCAGGTCGTCTACATCGTTGTTTTGGACACGCCGCTGGAACGCTAATATGCGTTGACGTGATGTTGTCATGAGCCAAAAAGGTGATGATTATGCACAACTTTTGCTGGATAACAATTGCTAGATTGAGTGTACTCACGCTCCTGACAGCATTTCCCTTTGTAGCGTGCCGACCAAGTCAAAATGACACTCCATCTATTTCCAATGATGCAATCTCAGAAACGACCTCTTTGAATGATCTTGATGTCAGTGCAAACGAAGATATGGATAATGGGGATGAAGATGCCACGGTAGAAGGTTTAGATATCGATAAAAACGGCGTTCGGGATGATCTGCAGCGCTATATTGATACAACTTATCCTGGTAGTGAGAATGTGCTACTCAGACAGGCACTGACAGAGATAGCAAAATCGTCCCAGCAAGTTCTTTTGTCCGTGCAAGCGGATGATGAGTTTGTAGTTGTCTCCAATATTCTTATCGATTTAGATAACAGACAATGCCTTTACGGGCTGTTTGGGGAAACAGCCTTCGAGTATGCCGACAAGTTGTTATTTGAAATCCTTGATACTGACGCCAGAATCAATCTCGATATTCAGGCCGATGTAATTTTTGGGGGTGAAATATACACACCTCGTAGAGACGCACTTAGTGCTTGTAATTTTGATGTCTCAGGCACTAATAGTAGTCCTTAGGTAGGTCGAGGCAATCACACAATAAACCGAAACATACTTTTGTACCTAGGTTCGTTGTGCCAAGTACTTACAAGCTCTTCCTCATAAAGTAAGTCGTAAAGCCCTTAGGGTAGTCCTCGAGCTGACCAAAAACGGCATAACCTAGCTTTTTATAGAAATCCACAGCTTGCCAACTTCCTGTCCTAAGGTGAACGTTTTGGACACCTTTTGAAACTGCGGCAGCCTCAGCTTCACTCACAAGTTTGCTGCCGAGCCCCTTACTGCGATATGTTTCATCTACCCAGGCAAGTTCAATTTCTAACCAATCCCATTGAATTACCCCGTATAGACCACCAATAATTTTCTCTTTGTTATCTTCGGCGATAATGGCTAAGTGGTCACATGTCCAACCACCTACCTTGCTGAAGTTGTACGTTTCAAGGCCATTATCAACAGCATCAATAACAGCTTGATCCGGTTCAAAAATCGTTTTAAGCTCGAGCACATTTACATCCATGACTCAATTATGCACTATGATGCAACACGCTCGAGCCTTTGATTCACTATCTTATGGAAATATCATTCCTCTACCCGGTAATACTGCCCATCAAACACCGTACGCCAACTCACTTGCTCATCGGTTGAAACTTCCCAATGCTGGCGCACATGGTCAGCGTTACCATTGACTACATTCCAACTAATACGGTGATAGACCGTTACACCGGGTTCTTGGACAGATGGTGTGGTTCCCTCGAGCACCATCACATCATCTACCAAACCGCCATCAAGCTGGAGCAAACTACCGGACGTATCCACCCAAGTTTGGTGCCAACTATCTGCGGCAGCGTAGTAGAGGTTGTAGCTATGCCCACGCAAGCTGCTAGCCCCTTCCCAATTTTCTTGAATCACACAGCTGTCCAGCAGTTTGACAATGTTATTGGTACCTTGAAACGTCCCCTCAGGGTCTTCAACGCGCCAATTGCCCACCCAAAAATCAAACTGCGCATGTTCAGGGGTTTCACACGGCCCACTCACGTCCGCCTCCTCTTGGGCTAGACCTGTAACTTGCAATGCTACGATGATTAACACCGCCATACCTAACCGCATATTTAAGCCTCCTAAAAGCTCAATAAAATCTTGTTGATGAGCTTAAAGGCAGCCTAAAACCCTCCAACATGTGAGGGTCAAGTAGATTGAGGTCGTTAGGTTTGTGAAACGATAGGAAACTGCACTTCGGTGATGTTGTTTGCGGGTGTGTCGCTGATGTTTAGAAAAACTTCGCGGCTGTCGCCTGTGGTGGTGGCGTTATGGGCCTCGAGCCATTCACCTAGCACTTTGTAAGCTTCAAATAAGCTCACATACGGTCCTTCAATGACCCAACTGGCCATTTCTGACACCTCAGGTAAGGTGTGAACGCACAAAGGTCGCCCATCATCAAGGCAAATAGGTTCGT
This sequence comes from Deinococcota bacterium, assembly GCA_039034155.1. Classification (GTDB taxonomy): domain Bacteria; phylum Deinococcota; class Deinococci; order Deinococcales; family Trueperaceae; genus JBCCBI01. Next base: position 5,986 of record JBCCBI010000030.1, read on the forward strand.
GAACGTCTTCATCAAAGTCAGATGGCAAAGCCCGGCCCACTTCCCAATCAACATCTGTGGTTTCGTAGTGGGCGTCGTAAAACACAGCAAGTCCGGTTCGTGTCGGGCCAATCCCGTGCTCAGACAGGGTGCGCAGAACATTCACCATAAACATGCCTGCCATCTCCATACGCGGGGTAACTTCTCGTAAAGACACAATACGCTGCGCTGGTACGCGCTTAACAATAACGTCTGAGACATCGTGCTGAGCATTTACTTGGTGCTGAGCATTTACTTGTGGAGATGTTTCCTTTGCCAAATGTTTGAGGCGCGCTTCAACGTGAGCAAGTTTGTAGCGTGTTTGGTTCATATCTTCTTGAAGGCGCTGGCGTTTCTGCTCGAGCAATCTCTGCAAATCACTCACCTCTGGGTTATCCACCAAGATGTGCTTCATCTCTTTGATGGTGAACCCCATGTCGCGCAGCGCCACAATCCGATATAGCTCAGATAATTGCGTCACCGAGTAGTAGCGATAGCCCGTTTGTGCGTCGCTATGAACCGGCTTAAACAAGTCAACCTCGTCGTAATGTCTAAGCATTCGCAAAGATACTTGGCTAATTTTGGAAAACTCCCCAATTTTGAACACGCTAACTTAGTTTACGGCATCCGCGGAACCGAGGTTTATGGGAACAACGCTGATGATGCCTCGAGGTATCTCATCTTGATGAAGTCACCTACTGAAAGGTATTAGGATGGTGGCGATACAACCCATCATAACCACATCACTGATTGAGATATTGAGTTGCAACATAACGATTTACGCATAAGCTGTACAAACATCATTACCGACAGTGTTAGGATGATGGCATTGTCACCCAAGCTGTGCCAATTAGGTTGAGCTTACAAGATTGTCAATCACGCTAATGCACGCCGTGCCCTACCTACGTTATTGTAAGGGTACTTTTTTAACTGCAAACGACATTTTGTCATTAATCAATCACGTGCCACACATAAAAATCACCAACAACCCCTCGGAGGAAGCATGACCACATCACCTTGGATGCCCAGCCAAAACCTAAGCCGCCGCAGTTTTATGAAGCTTGGTGTGGGCACACTTGCTGCCCTTGGCGTGGGCGGGATTATCAATGCCATTGTGTTACCGCGCCGCCCGGCAGTGAATTACCGCGCTACAGAAGACACGTATCCGTTTAAGCTGCCTGCCTTGCCGTATGGTGTGGGGGCGCTCGAGCCTGTCATTGGCAGTGAAACCATGGAACTGCATCACGGCCGCCATCATCAAGGATATGTAAGCAGCCTCAACACAGCCCTGCAAAACTACCCGAGCTACCACAACATGACCGTGGGCGCGCTCCTTGCAAGCATCACTGAACTTCCCGAAGGCATCCACAACGCTGTGCGCCGTCATGGCGGCGGGCATTACAATCACAGTTTGTTTTGGCAGTGGCTTGCCCCCGGCGGCAGCAACACCCCTACTGGTGAAGTGGCTGAGGTCATTAACGAAACGTTTGGCAGTGCTGAAGGCCTCAAAACTGACATGTTACGTACTGCTAGCAGTCACTTTGGCTCAGGCTGGGTTTGGCTCGTTGTGACACCAGAAGGTGAACTTGGCGTGATGGCCACTGCTAACCAAGACAGCCCGCTCATGGTTGGTGCGCCGCCCATTTTGGGAATTGATCTGTGGGAACACGCTTACTACCTCGACTACCGCAACAAGCGCAGTGAGTATCTAGAAAGCGTTTGGGACATCATCAACTGGGATGTTGTGGATGCTCGCTACGAAGAAGCGCTTATGACCTTGGGCGGTCTAGGTGCTCATGGTGCTGAAGCTGGTGAGGAGCATTGAGCTCAATTCAAACATAGTTAGTTACGTTAAAGCTTAAGACGGCGCGACACTCTCTAGTATGGGTTTGAATATCTTTGACCCAAGCTCGCAGGGTGTCGCGTTTTCTTGTTGTTTTTGCGCTAGAATCAGAAATATGGCAGAAGATTTGCTTGCACGCATTACAGTTGACCCAGACATTTGTCATGGCAAACCTTGTATTCGGGGCTTACGTTATCCTGTTGAAGTGATTCTCGAGCATCTCAGCGGTGGTATGTCCGTTGATGATATTTTGGCAGACTATCCTGATCTGGAAGCTGCCGACTTGCGTGCTGTCTTTGCTTATGCAGCGCAGATTAGCCGCGTTCAACACGTCATTCCCATGACGTGAGTAAATTTTTGGTTGATGCTCATTTACCTTACCGCTTAGTTGTGGCAATGCGTGGGCGAGGTATAGATGTGCATCACACCTTAGATTTGCCAAATGCCAACGCCAGTAAGGACCGTGAAATTAACGCCTGTTCTACACGCGAAAAACGCATTGTCATCACCAAGGATGTGGACTTTGCGCAGTCGTTTGCGCTTCATCAAAGACCTTACAAACTTTTGCTTGTAACTACAGGAAACATCGGCAATAACGATTTACTCAAGCTGTTCGAGAATCATCTGGCAGAAATTATACATACATTCCAAACTCATTCTTTCGTTGAGCTTACAAGATCAAACATCATCATCCGCGTTTGAAATCAGGTTGCGTGCGCGTCTTCATGTGTCACATCCATGTCACCCTCTCGTCATGGCAGCATCATGACGAAATGATAGGCTGAGGGCATCATGCGTGCGCTCGAGTTCATTGCTCAAAAACGTAATAACCACACCCATACAAGTGAAGACATCAAGGCGTTTACCAACGCTTACGTCGCTGGCGACATTCCCGATTATCAAGTATCTGCCTGGCTTATGGCCGTGTTTTTAAACGGTCTTGCCCCGCAAGAAACTGCCGACCTCACCCTCGCCATGGCCCACTCTGGCGACATGCTGGACTTGTCCCAGTTTGAGCACAGTGTAGACAAACATTCCACTGGCGGCGTGGGCGACAAAGTCAGCTTAGTGCTAGCGCCTCTAGTTGCAGCTTGCGGGGCTACCGTTGCCAAAATGAGCGGGCGCGGTCTGGGTCATACGGGTGGTACGATCGATAAGCTCGAGAGCGTCCCCGGCTTCAACGTGAACATAGATGATGACGCGTTCATGCGCCAAGCTGAGCAAGTTGGCGTGGTTATCTGCGGGCAATCCAAAGCCCTTGCGCCCGCTGACGGCCTGCTCTATAGTTTGCGGGATGCCACCAGCACCGTGGAATCTTTGCCGCTCATCGCCAGCAGCATCATGAGTAAAAAGCTAGCGGGCGGCGCTCAGTCGATGATTTTAGATGTCAAAGTGGGCGAGGGCGCGTTTATGAAAACGCAAGATGACGCGCGCGCCCTTGCCCATGCCATGATTGACATTGGCACGCGGGCGGGTCGGAACGTACGCGCCAAACTCAGCCGCATGTCCGAACCGCTCGGGCAAGCGGTAGGTGGCGCAGTTGAAGTTCAAGAAGCCATTCGCTGCCTCAAGGGTGAGCAGGATGGTATTCAAGATTTGCGAAACTTGGTGATTGAACTGGCTAGGGACGTGCTCGAGCAAAGCGGCCTCCCCAAAACTGCCAATGACCTTGCTCAGCTACTTGATGATGGCACCGCTTACGCACACTTTGAACGTTGGATCGAAGCTCAAGGTGGCGACGTAAGTAAGTTGGATACGCTCGAGGTCGCCCCAGATACAACTACTATTCGCGCCCCTGCATCAGGCTACATTGCCAAGCTGGACGCACTTGCAGTTGGTGAAGCCGTCAAACTACTCGGTGGTGGGCGGCAGCACAAACGTGACCCCATCGACCTAGGTGTGGGCGCAATAGTTCATGCCAAGGTGGGGGATGCATGCACTCAGGGTGATGCACTGGTGACGTTACATCACCGTGCAGGTAAAGGTTTAGAGGATGCTAAAAAGCGGCTCGAGGAGGCCGTCACTATCTCCCCTGAGCCCGTTTCAACCTCACCACTTATTCTGGAGAGTGTTGGCTAAGCTTTTGGAATCACCGCTTAAACCCCCGTTTTTACCCCTAGAGGAAGATGCCAGCGTTGAGGTTATCCCCACCCGCTTGCACTTGTCCCGACGGGTATTTGATGGGATGCTTACCCACGCACAGTTTGTGATGCCGCAAGAATGTGTGGGCTTGCTCTTTGGGTTGGGTGAAACGGCGCTTACCAGAGTGCCACTCGAAAACACTTCTCAAGACCCACTTAGGTCGTTTTATGCTGACCCTGAGCGACTCGTTCAGGCCTTGCTCGAGGCTGAAACACGCGGCGAGACCTTACTCGCGATTTATCACTCGCACCCAGACGGTATCGCGCGCCCTTCCATTCGCGATCTAGACGAAGCCAATTATCGGGTGACGTCTATCATTATTGCGCCAAACGATGGCGATATTCGGGCCTATTACTATCAACCGCTTGGCTATGACGACGTTGAGTTGCTGGTGGCATCATCCTGATCTGTTAGCTTTCATCCAGTAAATAGGTTTGATTTGGACAAGGTGACACGCTGCCTACCAAAATAATGTATGGTAATTGAGGCTTTGCACACATACCTCTGTAGATGATGGTATTAGCAACGTCTTTAGCGAGGTTTATCATGCCAAGAGCACACACATCTGCCGTTTTTGCTGCTTAACGCAGACTTGTAACACTTACAGCTAACACATCTGCCTAAGTTCAGCTTGGTCTGACGGCATCTCCCAAAACAAACGACCCTATAAGCGTTGTTTGTCTTTATCCATATCCCCAACAATTTGTGATGACACCTGCGTCATTGTCTTGATGTATTGCGTGATGTCCCCTATAGGTTGACATCTGCATATCAAGACATTTTGCACTAGCACGTTTGTGTTAGATGCTTTTGCAGTGTGTCGCGTCAACATTATTGATACTTGTGATGACTACTTAGATATGTCTACACTCATCACAAGCATTATATAGAGATGTTGGCGTTATTCCTCGGATCATCTGATCAAGGAGTGATGTGTGGCTGCTCGAGCCAAGAAATTTTTATCCTATTACAAACCTTACGTAGGCTTACTAAGCCTCGACCTAGCGTGCGCAACCCTTGTTGCAGGTATTGCCCTGCTACTTCCTTTGTGTGTACGCTACATGACCAACGTCATTTTAGAAACACCGACAGAGAACATCCTCAACCAGCTTTACACCCTTGGTGGTGCGATGTTTGGACTCGTCCTTCTTCACACGCTGTGTAACATCTTTGTTGCTTATCAAGGACACATGATGGGCACGCTGATGGAGCGTGACATGCGCGCTGAGCTATTTGCCCATTATCAAACGCTGCCATTTAGTTTTTTTGATGACCAACGCACCGGTCAACTCATGACTCGGCTAAGTAACGACTTAGAAATGCTCAGCGAGTTTTATCACCACGTACCGGAAGATGTGCTGATCGCCTCCCTTAAGTTTTTTGGCACATTTGCCATTTTAATGACCATCAACGTAGAACTCACCTTGGTGCTGTTTGCGCTGTTACCATTTGTGCTGGTGTATTCGCTGTATGCCAATAAGCGGCTTCAGCGTAGTTTCAAAACCAGCCGCGACCGCATGGGCGACATCAATGCTCAGACAGAAGATAGCCTTGCTGGCATTCGGGTGGTGCAGTCGTTTACGAATGAGGCGCTCGAGCAACGCAAGTTCGCTCACGCTAACGAACGTTTTGTAGATAGTAGACGCAGTGTTCACAAAAGTGAAGCCTACTTTTATGAACCTCTTGAAGCATTAACGCTTCTATTACCCGTTATTGTCATTGTCTTTGGCGGCACGCGCATCGTTTCAGGCGTGCTGGACGTTGCCGACCTGCTCACTTACGTGTTGTACGTAGGCGTATTGATTGAACCGATTCAGCGTTATGTCAACGTGGCACGCTTGTATCAAGCAGGTATGAGCGGTTTTCATCGTTTTATGGAGATGCTCGAGGTTCAGCCCAACATTGTGGATGATGCTGATGCCATCATGCTCGAGCGTCCAAGCGGCAGCATCTCGTTTGAAAATGTCGGCTTTCGCTATCAACCTGACCTACCTGATGTCATAAGAGGTCTGTCTCTCACGGTGAATCCAGGTGAGTATGTCGCGCTCGTGGGAACGTCTGGCGTAGGTAAAACCACGTTGTCGATGCTCATTCCCCGTTTTTATGATGTTACTTCTGGCAGCATCAGCGTTGATGGGATTGATGTTCGTAAACTAAGCCTCGAGTCATTACGGCAGGCCATCGGCATGGTGCAGCAGGATGTTTATTTGTTTGCGGGTACGATTGCTGAAAACATTTGCTACGGAAAACCGGGGGCATCTCGAGCAGATGTTGTTAACGCAGCCAAACAAGCTCACGCACACGACTTTATCTGCAAGCTCCCCAAAGGCTACGACACTGATATTGGTCAACGCGGCGTAAAACTTTCGGGTGGACAAAAGCAGCGCCTTAGCATTGCAAGAGTATTCCTCAAAAACCCGCCCGTCATCATTTTTGACGAAGCCACCAGTAGCCTCGACAACGAAAGTGAACAAGCTGTGCAAGCGGCGCTCGAGACCCTTAGCAATAACCGCACAACCATCGTGATTGCTCACCGCTTGTCTACTATTCGCAACGCCCAGCGGATCATTGTACTCGACGAACACGGCATCGCGGAGCAGGGTAGCCAAGACGAGCTAATGGCGCTAGGACGGCGTTATGCCAAGTTGCACACAACGCAGTTAAGAATCTAAGGTCGCTCAGATCTAACTGCCATCAACCCCCTTAGATATGACGACATCACAAGGGGGTTGATGTTCCTCTCACATCGTAAACTTCTACTAAACTCCTTATGAACTGACATAAGTTGCATCAGCCTAAAACCCTTTAGAAGAGGATGACCTCGACATCCTCTCCAGCAGCAATGTCTTGATGATGTGGCGGGACGATGACGAGACCATCTGCAACCAGCATGGAGGTAAGGATGTTTGACGCTTGGGGACCAGTGCTGGCAGCAACTCTACGCCAGCCAGTCGCCGTTTGCTTTTCGCGAATATAGGCGCGGCGGAAGGCAACTTTGAACCCTGCACCCGTGAAGGATGTCGTAGCAAACGCCGGCAAACGTTGCTCGAGCTTGCTAGCTTCGTTCAATCCCAAAGCACGCACAAACCACGGTTTAACAATTAACTCAAACACCACCATGCACGACACCGGGTTGCCTGGCAGGCCAAATAATGGCACACCTTGATAACTACCAAATAACGCGGGTCCACCCGGACGCATGGCAATTTTCCAGAAATAAACTTCACCATGATGAAACAGTAAATCACGGACAAAGTCGTATTTGCCCATCGACACACCACCACTTGTAAGGATGAAATCGAGGGAAAGGTGTGCAAGTCGTGTCTTCAAAACCTCTAAATCATCTTGGACATTATCCAGCACAACAATCTCAGCGCCTACGTCCTGTAAAAGTCCGGTGAGGGTGTAGCGGTTGGCATCATAAAGTTGACCGGGTTTAAGTGGCTGACCGGGGGCGATGACTTCATCACCTGTGACGAGTAAACCCACCCTTGGACGGCGTACTACAACAACCTCAACGTGTCCCATCGAGGCAGCTAAGCCAACCTCAGCAGCAGTTAGCCGTGTACCTGCTTGCAAAACAACTGCACCCTGTTGTAAGTCTTGCGCTCTAGGACGCACAGCATCTGTCTTAGCTGGTTGAAAAAGCTTCACCTTGTCACCATCACATTGGGTGTGTTCCACGCCGATGACGGCATCTGCCCCTGCTGGAATAGGCGCGCCAGTGTAGATGCTAACGGCTTGACGGGGTTGAAGGATGCCAGAAAATGTTGTGCCTGCGGGGATGTCGCCGATAAGCTCCAACACCACAGGATTATTCTCAGATGCCGTTAGCGTATCTTCTTCCCGACACGCATAACCATCTAATGCAGAGTTATCTAAACTCGGGTGATCTACCAAACTGACCAGATCGTTAGCAAGTACACGTCCGTAAGCATCTGCCAGAGATACCGTCTCAGTAGGCAAACGGACAGCGCGTTTAACAACCTCGTTAACAGCCTCTTCTGGTGAAAGCTGCATGGGAACATCTTGCAAAAGGTCAGGGTCAATGTGTGAAGCGTTCATATCTTGTAGCTTAACCTGAATAGTGACTCAAAACACACGCCTAGACAGCTTAAACCACAGCTCAAATCTTGGACTGCAACCGTTCAAAGTAGGGTATACTTCAGCAACCCCAAGTAGGAGGCAAATCATGAAACGTCGTGAATTTTTGAAACAAGCTGCGGTGGCGTCTGGCGCTGCTGTCTCAACAAGCTTATCTGCCAATGTTTTTGCACAAGGTGCGGGCAGCATTGACATCGAGATGGTGTCGTCGTTCCCGACCGTAACCAGCGTCATCATGGGCATGGCCGAGCGCTTTGCTAGCAATGTGAGCACAATGACCAATGGTGAGGTCAACATCACCATCTATCCAGTTGGCGCGCAAGTCGGCGGCTTTGAAGTCTATGATGCCGTTTCTAGTGGTGCGTTTGAAATGGGTCACAGCCCGTCGTACTACTACATTGGCAAAAATACCGCCAACGCATTTTTTACGGGCGTGCCTTTTGGCTTAAACGCGCAGCTGCAAAACGCCTGGTTGTTATTTGGTGGTGGGCTCGAGCTGTGGAATGAAATTAGCGCCCCAGACGGACTTGTGGTGTTTCCCGGTGGTAACAGTGGAATGCAAACCGGCGGGTGGTTCCGGCAAGAACTCAACTCGCTTGCTGACCTGCAAGGTCTGCGGATGCGCATTCCTGGTCTAGGTGGCGAGGTTATGTCTCGAGCTGGCGTGAACGTGCAAGTGCTGCCGGGTAACGAGGTTTTTATTGCCCTCGAGCGCGGCACCATCGACGCTGCTGAGTGGATTGGTCCCTTTGACGACGAAATTATGGGCTTCCAGCGCATTGCACCCTACTATTACCAACCCGGCTGGCACGAAGCCGGTGCCAGTTTAGGCTTGTACATTAACCAAGGTTTTTTTGAGGGTTTACCGGAAGACGTGCAAACCGTCATTGAAACCGCCGCACTGCGTGGTAATAGCGAGATGCAAGCTGAATACGATGCCGCCAACGGTGCTGCGTTTCAGCGCTTGATTGAGGCAGGCGCTGAGCCACGCAATTTTCCAACAAACATTTTGGCACGCTTTAAGACAATCATGGACGAAATTCACGAAGAAAACATCGCCGCTAGTGAAGATTACGCCCGCGTGTACGAAAATTGGTCAGCGTTTAAGACAAGTGCTGAAAGTTACAACCGTGTGGGAGATTTTAACTTTTTGGAGTTTGTGTATCAGGAGGATGAAGGGGTCTAGGAGTTAGAAAGTGATGGCTCGAGCTTTACCTGATGAGGGTGGGCTCGAGCAACTGACAACAGCTACACTCAACTGAAATAGGAACTATACAAACGCACCTAGAATAGCGACTGCAACACCACCTAATACAGCTTGCACAAAACTTCCAATAACACTGCTGACAATACCTGTAATCAGGATTGTCCCAAAGGCTTTCCATGAGGAAAACCCTTGTGCCTCAGCGAGCGCACGGCATTGTACTATAAGTATCCAAAAGCCACCAACCATTCCAACTAATGTCATCAACACAAACAAAAATGGGAATCCAGCCGAGCTTCCTTCTACGTCTAAAGACAACATCTGCTGTAATGCTCCCGGCATCAGTACCGCGTAGACGATCAAAAACCAAGCTGCAGGCACAAGCGCCCATGCATAGGCGAATCGTGCGTCACGGTAGCTAGCATTACCACTAAAAAGCTTGACACCAAGCCAGCAGTATAAAAATCCTGTGAAGTAAAGTCCAATAACCCCGCCAATGACAATAAAAATCGTAATAAATAATCCTACTATGAATATCTCTGCCCCAAGGCTACCATCTACATCAAAAAGTAAGGCTGAAGATGGCGTCGATAGAAGAATCACAATCACTAAAGAACTCAAAACGCTCACTAAAATAGCCAAACTCAGGTCGCTATTTTGATACTGGCCATCCAGCAAACTACGCAGAGTATCTTTAGGTCTAGTCAACATGGTGAGATATGGATTTGTCCCGAACGGCGGCAAACCACCTAAACCACCTTTTGAACTACTTGATGCTCCTCCCCTCTCCCTCTGTGACGAGGCTGATCTTGAGGGTGCAGCTTGGGCAGAGGCAGTTCGTGTTGGCTGGGCAGCTACCGGCGCAGGTCTAGGTTGCGGCCGCGCAGGGGCTGGGCGCTTAGGTTGGGCAGCAATGATGTCTACCTCAAGCCCCGCACTTTTACACAACGCAGCCATGTTCTCAGCATCAACCTGCGGCATAGCCTGCGAGATTTTTTTAGGCGCACTTGAAATGAGCTTAAATACCTTATCAGGCTCTACACCAAGCTCTTGCGCGAGCACTTCAGCAGCAGACATACGCTTAGCTTCGTCTTCAACAACTGAAGACAATTGCACAGCAAACATTTGTGTATTTCCAGAATTCATCATGCCTTGATCAGACATAGTTTACTCTCCTATTTTCAAAGACTTGTTCGTGCAGCACCTTAATTCTGATTGTGCCTAAGAATCTTTGTTACAATCTTTGTTACAATAGCTCTTTTTATACAGACTATTCAGTACGTTTTACAAGCACAATTTCAATTTCAAGCGCCTCGAGTATCTGCACAAAAATATCTGGCAAAATCTCAAGTGCCGGTAAACCGCTCCCAGTTTCACGCACCTCTAAATCATATTCTATTTTACTAAATTGTTCTGGGATTCGTAAATCAAGCTTTGGGCTGCCATAAGGCGCAAGGACGTTCGAGATTCTAGTAGCGCTTACACCTTCCATTTGTTCGGCAAGCTTGACATGGCTAAGTCCACGTTCTTTGATAACTCTTTTTATTTCGTCCCGTGCCCACAGGTTTACGTTCACGGTCATCTATACTAGCACGTTTGTGATTAGTAATTATTATTAGTCATTGTTGTCATGAGTGTCAATAATAGATAAACTAGCATTACCGTCATTGATGCCATGAGTGTTATCAGTAGCACAACTAGCATTAGTGGCATTTCTGGAGGTAGTGATGGTTATTTCTGTTATGTCGAGAGAGGCTGGGCAAGCAAAGACGACAACGGTTGCCCATATCGCCACAGTGTTGTCAAGACGAGGCAACACGGTCGTTATAGACGACGACCAGAGAAAGGGTGCGCGTAGTCTGGAAAAAATAATTACAACAAAACAGCCGCGGACAGCCTACACCCTTGACGTGCAGCAGGATGGCGAATCTGATGCGAAGCGCTTTGAACGTTTGAGTAAGAATTATCACAGCATTATCTTGGATAGTGAAGGGCAAATTGACGATGCTCGAATTTTAGAGCTTGCTGGTGCGGATATGGTGATTGTCCCAACCGGACTAGAAGAGACAGACCTAGATGCTGCGGCTGAGATGATGCAAATGCTACAAAAAATAGGCAATCCGAAGGCAAAGATTAGGCCGCCGAAGCATAAATTATTGTTTACACAGGTGTCTGACAAAGAACTTTATCGTCACGCGTACCATGAATTTGCTGTTAGGCACAAATACGGTGTGTTTAAAACTTGTATTCCTTATTGTCCAGAAGTTGCCGCACTTAGCACGAAGGGGCTCACAGCATTTGATAATGTCAGTAACGATGACATTCAGGCAGTGGCAGACGCTTATGAGGCTGTCTGTGAGCAGGTTATTCCATGAATTTGTCAGCAGTGAATAATGCCGATCCAGTTCAGCCAAAACCAGTAGCGCAGCCACAAAACAGTAGTGATGACGAATCTGTCTGGCTGCGCGTCAAGGTCAAGTCAACAACCCATGCGCATATCAAGGCTATGGCTGCTTTGAGACGTACGGATATGGGGCAAATTGTAGATAACCTTTATCACACGAGTAAGGAATCTATTAAGTAACACATGCTATCCACCCGCCGCCAACTCGAGCTAACCTTACACGCGCTAGGTGCGCCTGTGGCAGTAGAGTTGCCACAAAGAAGCCACAGCGTTGAAGTGTTCCCTGTAATGCTTGGTTCTGTGGATGCCAAGGCGATTACAAGCCGTACAACTGACATAGCCGGGCGTATGGGCGTGCCTTCATGTCGCGCTGCTTGGGGTCCTAATCAACTGCTTGAAATTGAGTTACCGCTAGCTGAACGCCAGTTACTTAAGTACGAACACCTTAAGGTCAACTCAAATGCAAAAATTCCTTGGCTATTAGGTGCTACACGCGATAACGCGTTGGTTACAGACCTCGCCACAGCGCCTCACATGCTTGTGACGGGTACGTCAGGCGCGGGTAAGAGTAACGCCACCACAGCGTCCTTACTGCACCTTGTCGAGTCACGTGGTCCGCAAGAAGTGCGCTTGCTTATTGCTGACCTTAAAGAAGTTGACTTAGCGCCGTTCAGGGCTGTGCCACACACGCTGAGTCACGAGACAAAGCCGCTAGCGATACTTGACCAGAGCAGGCAACTCGAACTCGAAATGGCAAAACGGTACAGCGAGTTAGCGCGTGTGGGCGCTAAAAACCTCGTAAGCTATAACCACAAATCTGGGAACAAGCTGCCCTACATCGTGTTTATCATTGACGAGCTAGGCGGACTCATGAACAAAGACGACAGAATTGAAGCTGAGGATGGAACCAAAACTGCTTACTCAAAGCTTCTCACAGCATCGCTACAAAACTTGCTTAGCTTGGCTCGAGCCTCAGGCATCCACCTTGTATTAGGTATGCAGCGCCCAGGTGCTAGCAGCATCGATCCACAGCTTAGAGAAAACCTCAAAGCTCGGGTGGCATTCAAATGCACAGATGCTAGCAGCAGCCAACTAGCTGTGGGTGACAATAGTGCCACAGGCTTATTGGGTAGAGGTGATGGGCTATTTAAATTAGACGACGCGCCGCAACGGTTTCAAGCACCGTTTGTGGATGAGGAGACGCTTCATAAGGTTTTAGCTAAGGCTGCTAAGCAAAAAGATGAAGGCTATGAGTTGCCACATCTAGGCAAGCCTCAGCAAGAAATGAAGCCAAATTATGAGGGACAGGATAAGCTGCAAGCATCTATTGATGAGGTTAGGCGTCATAAGCATGTCAACAGTCGCACGCTTATTGAGGCGGGCATCTGTGGACGTTCAACAGCAGCCAAGTTGTTATTACAAGAGCTTGAATCTAGGGGCATTGTTGGGCCTAATGATCCGTCATTGAAAGCTCGCCCCGTTTTGGTAAGCGCGACGGATAGTGACGGATGGTGACGGATGGTGTGACCCGTCGTTTATCGTCACAGACAGCACGTGCTGTCTGTGACGGGTTATTTTGAAAGGGGTAGTATGGGTCATCAAATTAGTATTGGAGAGGCGGAAATTGATTACGATGGCGAGGCTGGTTATGTCGCTATCCACGCTGCTAGCGCCGAGGACATTCATGCACCAAGTGTTGGTTTTGGTTATAAAAATATAATCAACATACATCAGGACACGATGCATATTTGGTGCGAACTTACGGGCTTGGTTGAGGTCTTTTACAACCAGCCCCTTAATTATCATCCGTACAATGACTATAAGGGTGGCGCACCTGGAGTTATTGCTATTAACGAGTCAATGCATAGCTATCTTGATGGCGCACTTAATCGATGGAATTCGACCAATGGTAAAGATGTTGCCCACAAACTTGATGATGTGTTTACGCGCTACAACAAAGATATATTTAATCCTTACGTTTTAAGAGAAGAATTTCGCTCACGTCTCGAGTGGTTTGAATTTTGGACGCGCTGGGCGCTAGATAACTGCGACCACCCCGTCATGGTCACACGCTGATGGCAAAGCCGCAAACCAACTTTGACAACATAGTTCACTGGCAACCTTTACAAGCCGGAGGCGCACGCGGCGTCATCACTCACAAGTGTTTAGACCGTCCTTACATTGCTGGCATTGACGCTCAGCACAAGTGGCTTGTTTATTATTTGGATGATAGCGACAACCGCCATCCGGTTAAGAAGGGTAGGGCTAAGGATTTAGAGCAGGCCAAGGCTAGGGTGGGTCAGGCAGTAGCCACAGGTATTCCAGCGTTGCGCAAGTATTTTGAGCAGCTTAAGGAAGATAGTAAGCCACAGCAGGCACAAGCAACACCAGCTTGGAAGCGCACCTATAGAATGTACGGCTCGTTAACCGCCATCATTGTGGGTACGTTTTGGTTTGCATTTGAGATGATAAAACGCCGTCCTCTACCGTGGATTTTAGGCATTGTCATCTTTGTATTAGGTGTTTGGGCTGCCGATACGCTTATCAAGACTGCTAGTGATCGCAACAAACGACGCGAAGGGCTTACCAGAGCGATGCAGTATGCGCTAGCTCAGCCACAGAAAGGACGTAAATGATAGACCAAGACGATAAAGACTGTTCTATACCTTTGCTTGATTGGTCTGTGCTAGTAGATACTGCTTATGAGCCCATACAGCACGAGGCATCATTAGGTAAAAGCGTCCCTAACCCTTGTTGGATTAGAAAGATTGAAGACACTGAAGATTTTTGGTGCCTCCAAGGGCGCCCTAGCTTTGGGGTTGGGCACATGCTTTATTCAAAGAATGTTGACCATCTAAAACACATGGCTGAGTTAATTATTGAAGACTATTGCAATAAACGTGGGTAACTACGAGTGACCGACACAGACATCCTAGACGTCGAATACGCGCCCGTTGATGACGAGCCTCTCACCTTCACCGAACCCGACACCACACAACTACCCGTCCCACTCACGCCACAATTTGCTGACGTTGAGTGGGAAGATGACGACGACTTAGACCTTGAGCGCTATGTCAACACTGACATTTATAGCAATGATGACACTAATGACACTAATGACATTGATGACACTTTAGCCACTTATGAGATTGATACTATTACCGACACGCAGCCACAGCTCGGGCAACAAACACATACGCAACCACTCACAACATTGTGGTCATGGTTAAGCGCACCAACACAAACCAAAACAGCAACCAAGCGTGCTAACAAGCGCTCAGTACCCACACAACCAGACTATGACTACGAGTGGGATGGCGACATACCCGACTACGGCGGACGCTGTTATTTTGTCCTAGAGCGTGACCCAAGCGAATCTGACGAAACCTATTATTTACGCTATGCCTATATGGTCCTTGCCATTGCGGAAGGTATTGAAGAGTGGTCAGAGGTTGGCTTTTGGGAATGGGAGAGTAACTTATCAGGCGTTGAACGTGAAGACGCCATACAGCTAGGCTACGACATCGCCACGGGTCAGTTTTCGCAAAGGTTGAATGCTGACACGCAAGAGACGTGGCACACCTTGAGTGATGTTATGAACGGGATTGGTAGGAAGTTGTTAGGGGTGTTTTGATGGTAAAGCGAGTTGAAAGAATAGACTTAGAAAACGCACTACTAGGGGCTATCGAACGCGCGCA
>JBCCBI010000031.1:0-21385 GCA_039034155.1 Deinococcota bacterium
ACAGAACACACAGAAACAGCACATGAATATGATGTCGCCATTATTGGCTCTGGCATTGCTGGCTCGAGCCTCGCGATGATCCTTGCGCGGCAAGGGCTGGAAGTGCTACTGCTCGAGGGTGGGTGTCACCCCCGATTTGCCATTGGCGAAAGTATGATTTTAGAAACCAGCGAGATGATGCGCGCCCTTGCTGAACTTTACAATGTCCCTGAACTGGCTTACTTTAGCTCTGAAAATTACTTGCCTGTTATTGGCAGTTCACACGGCGTCAAGCGTCACTTTGGGTTTTTACATCATCAAGAAGGACAACCCACGGATGCAACGAAGGCCCTACAAGCTGTCATTCCCAAGCAACCTCATGGCCACGAACTTCACCTGTTTCGGCAAGATAGTGATGCTTTTTTAGCGAGTAGTGCTGTCAGGTATGGCGTTACCTTGCTACAAAACAGTCGAGTTGAGGCTATCAATGTGCAGAAAGATGGCGCTGTGCTCACTACCTTAACAAGCACCTACCGTGCTAAGTACGTCGTGGATGCTAGTGGGTTGAAATCACCCCTGGCTGAGCAGTACAACTTGCGTATGTACAACCTCAAAACGCACTCGAGAACTATCTTTACCCATATGGTCAACGTGGGCAACATCCACGACGCGTTACTAACCACAGCATCAACAAAATTACCCTTCGATATGACGGAAGGCACCCTCCATCACGTGTTTGCAGGTGGCTGGTTGTGGGTCATTCCCTTCAACAATCACGTAAACGCTACCAACCCTCTATGCAGCGTGGGGCTTATGCTCGACCCGCGTGTTCATCCGCAGCAAGCTGAACTGAGTCCAGAAGAAGAATTTAACGCGTTCATGGCCCGCTTTCCAGATATTCAATCGCAATTTGTGAATGCCAAAGCAGTCCGTCCGTGGGTACGCACCGGGCGCATTCAATACAGCAGCAAACAAGTTGTGGG
Organism: Deinococcota bacterium; assembly: GCA_039034155.1. Classification (GTDB taxonomy): domain Bacteria; phylum Deinococcota; class Deinococci; order Deinococcales; family Trueperaceae; genus JBCCBI01. Next base: position 963 of record JBCCBI010000031.1, read on the forward strand.
TGACCGCTGGGCGCTACTAGGACAAGCGGCTGGATTTGTGGACCCGCTTTTCTCCAAAGGCTTGTATACCTCACTTACCTGTGTGTCGGTACTGGCTGATTTGCTGCTTCAAGCACACCAAGATGGCGATTACTCGAGGCAGCGGTTTAGACCCCTAGAAGACAAAACTCTGGCGTTTATCGACACTAACGATAGGCTTGTTGCCAGCGCCTACAAAGCATTTAACGACCACAGCTTGTGGCACAGTTACAGTGTGCTCTGGTTACTGGGTGCTTACACCGAACTGGTGAAGCTTATGCAAGCACGCATAACAGCAACTGCTTCGGGTGAGCAGGCTGATTATTACCAGCAGACAGTAGCTTTGGAACTGGCTGGCGGCGGGTTTATGGATTTTAAGAGGCTGGCAGATTGTATTGATGCCCGGCTCGACAGTACCATCATCACCGACGAAGTACAGGTGCGGGAAACAACAGCCTTTATTCAACAGACCCTGGCTGAGGTAGCTTGGCTCCCCCAAGCATTCAGAGATGTACTAGGCGGCAAAACGTACTTGCCGCGCCGCAAGTTTCGGGCAGGGTTATTGCGACCTGAGCAAGGGTTTATGGGCACGGGGCGCTACCGTCAGCACTTTTTTGGTACAACGGATGTCCCTATGCTCATTGGTAGTTTTTTGCGTGAAAAGGTACGTTACTCGAAGGCACAATCACTCAAACGACAGGCAGTGCATTAGTACAACAAGCAAACTTGACTTCGTAAAGATAACAACGGTGCTGAGCTAGTGGATTCGTAATACTCGAGCTATGAAGCACACTCAACGGCAACGCATTCGCTGGATTCTTGCATGGTTTGTGATTATTGCTGCTACCAGTACAAACCTTGCCACCGCGCAGGTCAACGGTAGCTTCGGAGATTATCCAAGTTACGACGCCATGGAAGCTCATATGGACGAGCTATTTGCCAGGTATGTTGATGAGACAGGTTTTGTGAACTATGAGACGTGGTGGCGTGACCCGGGTGACCTGTTAATTTTAGACAACCTTGTGCGGGCACTCGCTGGGGTCAATCCAGCTGATTCAGATACCTACTTTGCCAGCGAGGCAGACGCCCTTGCGTACTGGATCAACGCTTACAACCTATTTGCCATTCACGAAGTGCTGCAGCGCTACCCGGTAGATACCATTCGCCCAACGCGGTTACTCATTCCTGAGCGTTCTTTTTTTACCGAGCAGCGCTACCAGATCTGGAATGACATATACAGCTTGGACGAACTTGAGAACAGCATTTTGCGGGTAGATTTTGACGAGCCACGTTTTCACTTTGCGATTAACTGTGCGTCGTTCAGTTGCCCGCTTCTCATTGATGAAGCCTACAAAGGCGAAAGTTTAGATGCCCAACTGGACGCTCAAGCTCGAGCTTTTATTAACGATCCTTTGCGCAATCAATTTGATACAGCGACCAATACAGCTCAGGTAAGCAAGATTTTCGACTGGTTTGAAGAAGATTTTGAAGATGTAGGTGGCGTTGTGTCTTACCTTGCCCAGTTTGCTGAAGGTGACGCGCTCGAGGTACTCAGCAGTGACGACCTCACCTTACGCTATATGACGTACGACTGGAGCTTAAACAGTCAGTAGCTGCCTAGACCCTTTTAGCTTGACTTGCCAGCAGTGTTAGGTTGTAGACTAACGAACGTAAAAGGGTCAAACTAAACCTACCCGGTCATAGATATTGGACAACACGCTAAGGTAGTTACAGCACAGGTTGCGTCAGCAGACCCTGCGTACCCATTTAGCTATACTACGTAGTAGCTAGAACGTGCCATACTACCTTGTAAAAAGGCGTTTTGTCTTTATCATAGTGGGTAGTAAAGGCATATACCTGTTATGTTGGTCAAGGTTATTCAACAACACACAAGCGATTATCAGAATCCCATTAGTTTTAAGCGGCTCGAGCGTGTTTGGGTAGGGCAGCAAGACGATGAGTTTCCTGGTTGGTACTGGACCACAACTGCAGATGGCAACCAAGGCTGGGCACCCGAGCAGCTCTTGCAACTCAAACGTAGCAAAACCAGTATGGACGAAGAGCTACTGAAAACAGGTGAGTTTCAAGTGGCAGATATTCTAGCGGCCAGTGCACTAGCAGCTAAACCAGCTGCACCAACGACCCTCACACCTGCAGCAGCGCCCAAAGCATCTACCAAAACAGCAACTACCGAGGCCATCGCCCTAGCTGACTACAGTGCCCATGAGCTAGATATTGACCCGGGTGAGACACTCACAGTTTATAAAGAATTAAATCAGTGGTACTGGTGTTCTAATCAAGCAGGCGTGCATGGGTGGGTGCCAGCTATGTGTGTCGAACGCATATAATTTGTAGTGCTTCGTAACATTATTTATTTAGATAATTTGTACGAATCATCTGAAGATGATGGCGCTCATGACCCAGCATGACAAAAAGTAAGGCAAGTACGCTGAGCTGGTCGTGATTTGCCTCGCCTATATGCTGAAGTTGTTCATGAGATAAATGCTTAAACGCGTGCATGTTGGCATTCCGCAGCGCGTAAAATTCTTGGCTGATGTTGGCAAGTTCGCGTTGATGATAGCCGGCTGCACGCACGTAAGCTGTTTTGTTAAAATCAAAGTCTTGACGCGGCTTGCCATCACCGCGGCTAAAGCGTATGACCCGCAGCGAAAAAATACGTTCAACGTCAATAATGTGCCCAAGCACTTCGCGAATGCTCCACTTATCTGGTTGATAGCGGTGTAGAGATTGCTGCTCACTGAGTTGGCTCAGCAGCGATGTCGTAACAGGTTGTTGAGCATCAAACGCTGCCAAAATATCTGTTTCTGGTACAGCATCAAGATAGCGCTGATAGCGTGGTGGATAGTCATTAGGTTGAGGTCGCATAAAGATTAGGATAGTACCCGAATAAGCGCAACCCCGTCATAGCCTTTGCTGCCAACGGTTTGTAAGGCTGTGGCTGACAGGCGTGGGTTAGCAGCAACCCTATCTGTAAAGGTGCGCACGCCAATGACTTTGGGGTCATCACTAGTTGCATCAGCAACTGCGCCATCGCGCACTACATTATCGGCAATGATGAGACTACCTGGGCGAGCTAACTTAAGCGATAACTCTAAATAGACCGGGTTATTGGGCTTGTCTGCATCAATAAAAATGACATCAAACGGTGCTTGTTCTTCGTGGATAAGCTCTGCTAGCACGTCTTTGCCTTGACCAACACGCACCTCAACTTTATCTGAAAGCCCAGCGTAGTTAAGGTTGGATGTGGCAACCTCAGCAAAGTCGGGACTGGCTTCGATGGTGACAAGCTCCCCGTCTTCAGGTAGACCCCTAGCCAGCCAAATAGTGCTGTAGCCGCCGAGGGTGCCTAGCTCGAGCACCCTACGTGCTCCTTGCAACTCCACGAGCATCTGCAAAAGTTTGCCTTGATTCGGTGCTACGTTGTAGGCAGGCAAGCCAGCAGCTTCACTGGTTTGTAAGGCATGCTGTAGGGCGTCATCTTCGGGCGATAAACGGTCACAAAAGTAGGTATCAACGGCGGACCAAGTGGGTTGAAGGGTGGTTTGAGCGTCGGTAGTGGTCATGATTGTTTCGTCCTAACATTGATTGATAGGGCTCGAGCGTTCACACCATGACGGCATCAAGTCCTATTCCCTTCAAGATTACAGCCTCAACCCTAGCTTGTAAGTTTTCTTTAGAGGTCTATCAAGGTTGGTCATACATCAACAAGCACACGCAAAGCCACCATTGTTTGAGGGTGTTGCATGTGCTTGTCACATCGATTCATGTCCGATGGTCGCATCACATCACGAGCTGTAGCGTGCTGCTAATGCGGTAATTTCACGTTTGTAACGGTCGTACTCGAGGCTTTCTGGCGCGCTGTAGTTGAGGTTTTGATAGAGCGAGGTTAGCTCGGTAAAGTAGGTTCTAGCGCTGTCTTTGTCAGCAAAGGTGTAAGTGCGCTGCATAAGCTCGAGCAAATCGTTAAAACTCTCTTGTTGGCGGGTGAGCGGGGTAGACACATCTACGTCGTCAAAGGCATCTTGTTGCAAATAAACGCGGTCAAGTAAGCTGGCTTTTTGCCAATCCATGTAGTCCTCTAAGGTGATGCCTTCTTCGCCGGTAACCTGCATCATCTGGTAGATGGTCTCGCCGCGCTCGAGCATCTCACGAACACTACTCACGCCGTTAACCCAACCATCGCCCAATTGCTTGCCGTACCAGTCAGCTAACTGGGTTAAGTAGCGCGACCACGATAAAAGCGGGTCAATGGCAGGATAGTAACGCTTGTACGCCCGGTCGTACGAAAGCCCCCAAAAGGTTTTGACGGTGCCTAGCGTGGCTTGGGTGACAGGTTCGTCAAAGTTGCCGCCTGCTGGTGAAACTGTGCCAATCATGGTGAGGCTGCCGAGTCCTTGGGGTGTGGTGAGCACGCCCGCGCGTTCGTAGACGTTTTTAATGGCAGAATCTAAGTAAGCTGGATAAGCTTCTTCGCCGGGAATTTCTTCCATGCGCCCGGAAGTTTCGCGCAGCGCTTGGGCCCAACGTGAGGTTGAGTCGGCAATGACCAGCACGTCATACCCCATTTGGCGGTAGTACTCGCCGATGGTCATGCCTGTGTAAATCGACGATTCGCGGGCAGCAACGGGCATAGACGAGGTGTTACAGATAATGACTGTGCGCTCCATAAGCGAACCACCCGTGCGTGGGTCACGGTATTCTGGAAACTCAGTAATGGTCTCAACAACTTCGCCAGCACGCTCGCCGCAGGCCACAATCACGACCACATCTACATCTGCGTAGCGGGCAATCAGGCTTTGTAAGACGGTTTTACCTGCGCCAAAGGGGCCGGGGATACAAGCGGTGCCACCTTTAGCTACCGGAAATAACGTGTCGATAATGCGCACAGTGGTTGTCAGCGGCGTATCCGGATAATGACGTTCGCAGATGCGGCGTTGCAACATGGCTTCAGGTAGAGGGCGGCGGACGGGCCAGCTTTGTTGTAAGTTGACCTCAACCTCACTGCCATCAGCCCTTGCAAGCCGTGCAATGACGGTGTGAACGGTAACGTGTCCTTGCGTGTTGGCGGGGCGTAGCCACTGCACGGTTAAGGCTTCAGCTTCGTCAAAGGGGATCATGATGCGGTGCTCGAGCCGCTTTTCGGTTATCGTTCCCAGCGTATCACCAGCGCGCACTACATCACCTAAAGCTACACTTGCCCGGAAGTGCCAATGTGCTTCTGCATCTAGGGGTTCAGGATACTGCCCACGAGGTAGGAAAAACCCGTGCTCATCCGCAAGGTGTTGCAAGGGGTTTTGGAGGCCGTCAAAAATGGTGCCCAGTAAACCTGGGCCAAGTTGCACGCTGAGCATCTCACCCGTTAGCTCAACTTCGTCTCCGACGCGCACGTCTTGGGTGTCTTCAAACACTTGTAAATCAGCGCGCCCGGCTTGAATGCGCAAAACCTCAGCTTTAAGGCGCTGTTCACCCAAGCAGACATAGGCTACTTCGTGCTGGCGAATGGGTGTGTTACTCACATCCACACTAATGAGGCTTTCTTGGGCCGCTACAATTTTTACACGCGGTTTGGTAGGTGTATCAGGACTAAGCACGGTCATCATGTGCCTCCTCATAACTGACTTCTGGGGTGATAGAGCGGCTACCGTCTGTGAGGTAAGCAGCAAGGTAGGCATCCGCTGGTAGCTTGCTCAAGCTTTCAGTGAGTAAAGCCTCGAGCCTCACTTGAGCCGCCCCCACGTCATAACTTAATGCCCGCTGCACCATGTCCCACTTAAAGCGGTAGGCTAGAAGCGCGCCAAAACTAAACGGGTCACGTTGGGCAAAGCTCTCTAAAAACCGCCACGTGAGGTTCATCTGTTGTTTTTCTAGTTGCACACTATCGTCAGCCTCGAGCAACTCCCGCGCCTCACTAAGCCACGCAAAACGGCCGCCAAGGTTAAAGTCTGGCGTTTGCCAATTGCGACGAATGTGATCCAACCAAGGACTAACTCCCCAAGCCTCACCCGTTGCTGGCGCAGTTTGTCCCAAGTGCCTTCGCCGCAGTGCCGCCAGTAAGGTGCGTTGGTTTAAGCGAAAGCTGATGATGGGTTCCAAACGAGCATAATCTTCAGGCTGATAATAGTCGTCTTGTTGCCAATTTGTTGACGACGCTAACCAAGGTTGAGATGTGTGTTGTGAGGGTTGTAAACGGCTGTAAAACGCAATCACCTCAGCGTCACTGCGGCTCACAGGGTGGTTTTGCCATTGAATGAGGTCTTCAACAAGGTGCATCACCCTGGCATCGTCCTCAGTAAGCATGGTTAAGCGCTCAGCAAAACGTAAGGTGCTAATTGGTAAACGCGCTACCCGTTCAGGATGGGGGAGGGCAGGCAAACTGGCAATGAGCGTGTAGTAGTGCACTATTAGCCTCCCTCGAGCAACTTCCGAAAACGCGGGAGTAAATGTTGGGCAAGCAAGTTGGTTACAGCCTCATCGCTAAAGTCCAGCTCGAGGTTGTCCTCGATTAGTTGCACCCGTAACCCCGTGTGACTGTGTTGAGCATGGGGTTGCGGATTAGCAGCTAGTTGCACGCCATTTTGCAAAAGCTCACCTGCAAGGCTACCTACCAAGTCATCAAGTGCCGTTTGAGCATCTTGAGTATTAGAAGTTTCTTTAGCCAAGCTAACAAGGATGGTTTTGGCTTGACCATTAGCTTGTGCGTCCAGCGTCGTGCGTGCCTCACCTGCTAGCTCGAGGATAAGTTGCTTTAATACATCTGCATCCGCAAGTTGCACGCGTACAAGTTGCTGGAGTTGACTGCGAAACTGGGTGAGTAGTTGTGCTTTTAGGCTTAAAGCAGTATCCCGAGCTGCCAGTTGTAAGGCCTCGTTGGCGGCGTGTTGTTCACTTTCCATGTGCCGTCTGGCATGGGTGAGTACCCGTGAGCTTTCAGCGTTGGCCTTAGCGAGAATAGCCTCAGCTTCTGCTTTGGCGGTTTCGACAATCTCAGCAGCTTCGCGCTTACCTGCAGATACGCCTTCATAATGCAATTTGTCGATGAGGGCTTGCACGCCAGACTCGGTAGCGCCTGCAGGTAAAGGTTCAGTAGTGGTTGAGGTTGTGTTGTGAGCGTCTAAGGTAGCATCTACATGAGTATCCACGTAAGCCTCCTAGACCCTCGGCAACGAGCCGCTAAGCACGAGTGCAAATACAAAGACAAAGACGGCAAAGCCCTCCACGACTGCTGCTGGCGCAACTGACAATCCGAAGACTTCGGGTTTGCTTTTGAACACGTTAATGGCAGACGCACAGGTGTTGCCTTGGTACATACCGCTGAGCATGAGTGCCACGCCAGTCAGCACGCCGACACTAAACAGCCCGCCTGCGTTAGCGTCGGTGACGCCAATATTCAAGCTCAGCATGACCACAATGCCGTAAATCGTTTGGGAAGAAGGCAGCGCTGACACGCCCACGTAGCGCCCGTGACCGCGTTCGGTCTCAAGCATTGCCCCAATAGCCGCTTGCCCTGCCCGCGCGCAGCCGATAATACTGCCAAGTGAGCCAAGTGCGACCGGCGCAAACACGCCAAACCAGCCTAGTGCAATCATCAGTGTGTCCATATAAGTCTCCTTTGTATTGAAGATTTCTCGAGAGGGTTTAAATACCTGTGAGATGGGTTTAACGTCTAATCGATATCATCACGTGATGGTCGATCATCACATTGAAGTTTGTTGAGACGACCTCCAAAAAACGTGCTACTAGATTTGATGAGTTGAAAGACGTATTTATTCAAAGAAGATTGAGATGGTGAAGATACTTGATGTCTGATGTTCAATACCTCAATCTGATAGCTAAAAAGATGTCGCCTACTGTGCGCTACTGTGCTTGCGCTGACGCTGGAACGGATTGTAGCGAGTTCCCTCCTCGGTAATGCTCCAGTTAAAAAACTCAATGAAATTCAGCCTGAGGCCGTGAACTACGCCGCTGACGAGGGCAAGCACAAAGTTGAGCGTGTGTCCAAGTAAGAAGATGAGGGCTGCTGCAAGATTGCTAAACGGACCCTGGGCCGCGGCTGCTTGGGCCGCAAGGTCGTTCCAGGTAATTGCAAGCGACGCACTCGCCAGTCCTAGCGCAAACAACCTCAGATAACTTAAGGTGTCGCCAAACGCGCTGGTGATGCTGGTGAGGCTTTTGGCACCGTTTAAGATGCGTGGCAACAAAGGTTCACCCGCGCCCGCAAAACTTGCTACCATCACCAAGCCGGTGGCGAGTATGCCAATGCCAACAGGTGTAAGCCCCATGAGGTATAAACCGAGCCCAGCAGCTAGTGAAATAATCCAACCTGTCGGTGAAAGTAAACGCCACGACCAACCAAAGCGCTTGAACGTTTCGCGAATCGTGAGGGCGTTGGCAAGCGCTAAGTGACTTGCCCCTAAAATGACCGTCAGAGGAATCATCTGGGCGCTATCACGGACATTGACAACTTTGAGTGCCGCCAGCCAAGTTCCTGCTGGCGGGCTGTAGCCAAAATAACTCCCAGCTAACACACCCCAACCAAGTGAAGTCATCACAAGTAAACTCAACAGTCGCCGCAAGGGGCTTCGGCCTAAGCGCCGCCATAACATCGCAAGGATGAGTCCTAAGACGGCGGCGTAACCAGCATCTGACAAAATAACGGCAAAAAATATGGCAAACGAGTAAAGAACGATAGTTGAGGGGTCCCAAAGCCAGTAGTTAGGGGTCATGTAAAAGGTGACTAAATCTTGGCCGCTCGAGCCCGGCGCGCTATTAGTAAGTAGCGTTGGCGGCGTATCGCTTACCTCTGGTGACGAAGTTGTCAAAGCTAACCCGTGCTGGTCAGCGTAAGCCTCCAAGTCTGTTAGCTGAGGTAGTGGGCACCACGCGCGAAGCACAAATAAGGCCTCATCTTCATAACTGAAGTTGGCGGCGTGACGGCGAGCAGCGGCATCTTCAAGGGTATCTAAATGATCGGCTAAGACCGTGCGCCAACGGGTTAAGCGGCTGCGTTCTGCTTCCAAGTCCTCGAGTGAACTTTCGACTTGCTCGAGGCGCATTTCCAATTGTGAAAGAGGTTTGTAGCCCGTGCGGGTGCGCTGAACCGGCAAACCTTCAGGTTCCTCTTGAGAAAGTACCACCACGTAGTTGAGGCGGTTATCTTTGTGAATGCACTGCCACGGATAGGTAACGTTTGCCAGTTGGCGCATCAGTGGATGCGGGATTTCATAAAACCACAGGCAGATGCCGCCAAGCTCATCCAAAGGTGGAAGTTGTAAATTGCCCCAAGGTTTTAAGGCTTTAATGCGGGCGTTAAGCTCATCTCGTTCGTCTTCAAGTGCGTGTAACCTAGGTTTTAGAGCCAGGACTTCTCGGGTGATTTCGCTGGCGTCAAAGCCGGCGCGGTTGCGCAGTTGTTTGCGTTGCTGCGGACAGGTGCGCAAAAACGTAAGGGCGTCGGTGAGCGCTTCTGGCAAGGTTTCAGGCTCAGTAGATGCATTTTCTGAAGGTACGTCTTCCCAACTTATGAGGTGCAAAAAGCCGAGTGACTGTAAGACTGCTAGGTGGGCGTCTTTGCTATTGGCGCTGCCAAACAGGGCAACGGCTTGCATGTCAACAATACTCATGGTTGACCCCCTAGCTCCAAAACACTTGCTCTGTGGTGGTGTTTTTGTTTGGCGAGTTTGGCTCGCACCACGGCGGCGCGGTCGGCATCTGCTAAAAAAATCTGAATACGGCGGATGGTTTCTTGGGCGTTGGGAATCAGCACTTTGTCAAACAAGTTAACGCGTTGGGTGGTGCGTTTCACGGCATGCTCGAGCCGTGCATGTCTTATCCGTGCCACGTTGATGGCGACTTCTAAACGCACCATCTCTTGCAAGCGTGCTTGCCACGCATCTACCCAGTGAGGACGGGCCAAAAACCCGTAGCTAGCAACATCAAGCTCAACCTCAACAAGAGCTGGTACGCGCACACCGACAACATTGTCATCTTGAATGTCAACATCTTTAAGACTGACTAACCCACTCAAATCAAGGTCGCTAGCAGCAAGCATGGGGATAGCTCGAGCGGTGTCTTGCTTGAAGGTTGTGAGGTCGTGCTCGAGCCGCCGCAATTCACGTTCAGCTTTGGCAGCCTCAGCCCGAAGTTGTTGGCGTTTGAGTTCCAAGGACGGCAGTAACCGCTCGTATAGCGCAAGCTGGCGGCGCTGCTTTTGGAGTTCGCTTTTGTTCATTGCCAGTTGGGCCATTAGGGTGCCTCATTTGCCTGTCCTGTGGGTGGTGTGGAAGCCTCTTCAGAGGATGGGTAATACTTGTCTAGTAAGGCATCTTTCATCAGCAATTCAGCGCGGCTAAAACAACTTGCCAAGGTCTGCCAACCTAAATCGAGAGCGTCATTGAGGGATAGTGACACATCAACATCCATAAACCGCTCGCGGAAAAGCTTGCCAAAGCGAATGAGCCGGAGGTCGTAGTCACTTAGTTCAAAGGCCATAGCTTGTTTGCGCTCGGCGTCTTGGGCGCTCGAGTACAGCCGAATCATGGTGTTCATGAGCGCGCCGTGGTCGTCTCTGGTGACTTTGCCAATAACCCGCTGTTTAAGCCGCGAGAGCGAGCCAAACGGGTCAATCACGCCGTCGTGCAAGTAAAATTGCCCTTCGGTGATGTAACCAGTGTTGTCTGGCACGGGGTGGGTGACGTCGTTACCGGGCATGGTGGTCACACTCAAAATAGTCACAGAGCCTTGCCCTTTAAAGTCGCAGGCTTTTTCGTAACGGCGGGCAAGTTGGGTGTAAAGGTCGCCCATGTAGCCGCGAGTTGCTGGGACACGCTCGAGCGCCACACCAATTTCTTTCATGGCATCTGCAAACGCGGTCATATCTGTAAGCAGCACCAGCACCCGCTTGCCTTCTTCAACGGCAAACTTTTCTGCCACAGCTAAGCACATGTCAGGCACCAACAAACGCTCAACTACTGGGTCAGACGCAAGATTTGTAAACATCACCACCCGCGAAAACACACCGTGATCTTCAAACGCGGTCTTGAAAAAGTGATAGTCGTCGTAGATAAGCCCGAGGCCACCAAAGATGACAATGTCGGCATCTGCCTGAAAGCCAATTCGTGCCAGCAGCGGGTTATAGGGTTCACCCGCGACCGAAAAAATGGGAATCTTTTGACTCTCCACCAAGCTGTTAAAGACATCAATCATGGGCACGCGGGTTTCAATCATGGTTTGCGGTAAGCGCCGCATGACTGGGTTGACCGTGGGGCTACTTATCGAGATGTGCCGTTCGCTTTCCAGCGCTGGGCCGCCATCTATGGGTTGACCGAGGCCGTCAAAGACGCGCCCCAGCACGTTGTCTGAATAGGCAACTTGCATGGGCTCGTTGAGCATACGCACGCGAGCAGCTGTAGACAGGCCGCCAGCGCCAGTGAATACCTGCAAACTCACGGTGTCCCCAGCCAGTTCTACAACACGCGCAAGCGAGGTATCCATGCCCTCATGATCAATGACCGCCACGTGACCAAGGGCAGCCCCAGGCGCGTGAACTTTGATCATGTCGCCAACAATTTCGGTGATGCGTGTACTGTGCAGCAAGCTTTCTATCAAGGTAAGCCTCCTTACGGGGTGGCTAGGGTGAGCTTCTGCGATGTGACGTGATGCTGGTTGCTAACGGACGTTGAGTAGTGTTGATAGTTCTAAGCGCCACGATAGTAACGCTGGCAGTCTAAGTGTGCGTGAAGATTACAAGAAGATGGTGTGAACTTAGTGCTACATCACAATTTGCTGTATCACGGGTGCGATACAAGCTGCCACATCACACGTTGATGTCTTTATTGTGAGGGCTATGTTACAAAGTGACCAGTGGCACATGACCTTGATGTTGTTGTTTAGAAATGGAAGAAGACGATGAACCCTGTCACGTAGGTTGTAAGGTGCCGTGACGTATTCATCAGCTACATAATGTGAGCATATGCAGCCATTACCAACCAAGCCAAGTATCAATGCTCAAGAACGTATTGATAGACAATTTCAGCTAATGTTGACGCTTTTAGCTGTTGTGTCAGTGGCTTTGTCGATGTTTGCTGCTGGTTTGTCTTGGGAATGGTTGGTGACAATGCCAGTTTTTGTCATAGTGGCTGTTGAAAGTAGACCTTCACTTGCGCTGTTTGCATTTGTCATAACTATGCTGTTGATTTGGTTGGGTTTTTTTCTTATATCTCGGGCAAGCCAACGTATTTTTGAGCAGCTTTCCTACCAAGAGCTGACACCTAAATGGTCTTCACGCAACCCTAGTAAGGCTTTGTTGATAGGGTTCACTTGTCTTGTAGTTTGCTACTCTTTACTTTACGGACTATTACTAATTCCAGTAATACATCATGCTAAAACAGTGTTACATGTGCCGAGCGCATCTGAGGTCCACATCTTTTTGATCGCGCTTGTATCTTTAATTTTGTCGCCAATTGTGTTTTTAGTCAGCAGAGGGGTAACTGTGTATCTACTTAAAGCCAGATTTCCCTTGCTTGCATCCGCTGTTGTTCAAGCAGCTACGGGTCTAGCCTTTATTGGTCTAAGCATGTCCCCTAGTCCAGTATCTGCTATTCCAATGTGGCTTTATCACTCAAGGTTGATGGAAAGGCTGATTGCCGTATTTTAAGACCTTGATCGAAGCTGATGTGATGGTGTCAAACTAATCAACGGCTGCTGAAGTGTTTTGCCTTCATCAGTACACCTCTGCCCAATCCACCGTTGACGCAACTAGCTTGTTGAGGAGATGCTCGAGCGCCTCCTGTTCCTCAGCAGATAAACAGGCCAGCATCACGCGTTCACGTTCTTCAAACAGCGGAATAATCTCTTTGTAAAGGTGCTTGCCTTTTGTGGTGAGTGTCAAAATCATGCGGCGACCGTCACTGGCATCGAGTTGCTGGCTTACAATAGACCGTTTAAGCAGCGTATGGACGGCCCGGCTCACACTATTTTTAGGGCGGCCCGTAATTTCGCAAATATCCTTAGCTGTTAAACGCCCAGCCTGGCGGAGGCAGTACAGCACACTAAATTCTGTGCGGCTTAGATTCCAACGCTTTTTAAGTGCCGGAATAAGCGGCCCCAAAAAATTGTTAGCCAGGTAGTTGAGTTTGTAACTGCTCACGGCTGCATCCAACGTGCCAATAAATCTAAGTGGTAAAGATGTGCCAGCTGCATCTCGCTCACTAAAATCAGTACTGCTCATTTGGGCTGAAGGTGGGGTGACGTCCAAGAGAGTTAGCTTCCTTTCCAACATCATTTGCTTGAACTTACTCTACGCGACTAGGTCAACATTTGACAAATAGTTCCAAATGGAACTATACTTCCCATACCTTTCCAAAAATTGGTCCAAAAAAATTGCTGTAACAAAGTGGAGGTTGGGATTATGGTGAGTGGGCGTAGTGGCGCTGCAAAAAGCAGCCGCATAGGTCGCGGTATGTGTCACGGTGTGTATCGTGGTGTACGCGTTGGTGTTGTATTGATATTGGTTTCGCTGTTAGCTTGGGTGGCGCTTGCGCAGTCATCCGCAAATGTGTTGCGCGCAGCCGTGCCGGTTGACCCAGAAACAATTGACCCGCATATTGGTGCAAACACCGTGCATTCTGTCTGGATGGCGCTGGTCTACGAGACCTTGATTGCGCTTGACAAAAACGGCGACCCTGCGCCGGGGTTAGCTGAGTCGTGGACGATTTCGGAAGATGGTACGGTCTACACCTTTAACTTACGTGATGACGTGCGCTGGCACAACGGGCGCGCGCTCGTTGCTGAGGATGTTAAGTTCAACCTCGAGCGCATTCAAAATCCAGACGTAGGTGCAACCCAAACAGGTCAGTTGAGCCCTATTGTTGACATTCAAACGCCCGACGAGAGTACCGTGGTTTTAACGCTAGACGCATCCAACGCTGCTATTTTGTCTGAAATTGGCGTACAAGGAAGGGTGGGGCTAGCCGCGCCTGAAGCGTTTGATGCAGATGGAAATTTGCTAACGCCCATCGGCACGGGTCCGTTTACCCTAGCGCCAGAAGATTACATCGTCAACGACAGCTTGCGCTTACAGACCAACGAAGATTATTGGCGCGGTCGGGCGACCATTGACGGCATCGATCTGGTCGTTATTCCCGATAACCTAGCGCGCTTGATTGCAGTATCCAGTGGCGACGTTGACTTTGCATGGGACGTACCCGGACTCCAAGCAACCTTTGAAGCGCAAGCGGGCAACATCAACTTACAAGAGGTCATCACCAACGAGTCCAACTGGCTTTCCCTCAACACGCAAAATCCTAAACTGGCTGACCCACGCGTGCGCCGGGCGCTGTTACTGGCTATGTCTCGCAATGACATTGTGGCAGCCGGTTGGAACGGATTTGCCACGCCTGTCTTTCAACCTTTTGTGGAAAGCTCGTTTTGGCATGTAGATATTCCTAGTCAACGTAACGACGCCCGTATGGAGGAAGCGCAGGCCTTGCTCGAGGAGGCAGGCGTAAGCTCTGGCGACATCACCATGACCATTTTGAGTTGGGACGCATCCGGTACGCAGATGGAAGCTGAGGTGGTGGCCTCTGCGTGGACCCAGTTGGGGGTTCGTACTAGTGTAGAAAGCATCGACACCGCTAGTATGCTTGACCGCGCGACCCGCAATGATTTTGATGCGATTTATGCGTTTGTAGCTTTTGTCTATGACCCCAACCGCCCCTACAACTACTTCAACCAAAACTGGAATTTAAACGGACTATCTGGTGGACTGCAAAGTGAAGCGCTCACCAGTTTGTTTGAACAAGGGCAGCAAACCAGCGACCCGGACACCCGCCGCGAGATTTACGGGCAGCTTGTGAACAGCATGTATGAAGACGAACCTAGTTTTATCTACACCGTGCGCAAGTCTAGTTTTGTGGCACTAAGCCCCCAAGTTGAGGGATATACGCAAGGAAATTTACTCGCTGTCAGCTACGCTGAGGGCGAAGGCATCATGAGTTTAAGTTTGGGCGGGAATTAATAACGGCGTGCTCGAGCCAGCCCATGCAACTATCCCAAGATCTAGTTTAGGTCAACGTTGGGGTCAACTTATCCGCACCTTGCGGGTAGGTCGTTGGCTTACTGGACTTGCGATACTCGTTGTCATCATCACAATTGTGGCAGCCGTGTTTGCGCCGCTACTGAGTGACCGCGACCCCACGCTGGCTGTGCCAGCCTCCCGATTACAACCTCCCGGTCAAGATGGTCACGTATTGGGTACAGATTTGTTAGGGCGCGACATTTACACGCGCTTGCTTTATGGAGCACGCTTAGCGTGGTTGGTAGGGGGGACGGTCGCCGGTATTAGTGTGCTAGTAGGGAGTTTACTTGGCGCGCTGGCAGGCTACTTTGACGGTTGGCTCAACGAAGCTATAAGCCGGTTAATTGATGCGGTGCTGGCGTTTCCAGCGCTTTTACTAGCGTTGGTACTTGCTGCTATTTACGGTCCCAGTACGCGCACGGCGATTGTGGCGTTGTCTGTTGCTTACGTGCCGTTAGTGGCTCGAGTCGTGCGGGCGGTTGTTCTGCGCGAACGCGAGTTGGATTACGTGCGGGCGTCGCGTGGTTTGGGTAATCCAGAGTGGCTCACGCTGTGGCGGCATATTATCCCTAACACGCTGGGGCCGCTGTTAGTTGTGGCGACGATTGTAGCCTCGCGGGCTATCATTGTGGAATCTAGCCTCAGTTTTTTGGGTGCGGGTACTCAGGCTCCCTTAGCGAATTGGGGACTCATGGTACGCGATGGGCGCGATGTTATCTTGCAGTTTCCGCGCTTGTTATTGGTGCCAGCGCTTACCTTGAGCCTGACTGTCCTCGCCATTAATTTAGTGGCAGATGCGCTAGGAGATTATGTTGAAGCAGGTCAGCTTGATGCTGGAGAGCAAGTTGATGCTGGAGAGCAAGCATGAGCGCAACGATGTCAGCCTCCCCAAAAACAGTACAACAGCCGCCAACCTTACTGGTCAACAACTTACAGATTAGCTACGGACGTGGTGTAAGTAAAGTTACCGCCGTGCGTGGGGTGAGCTTTGAAGTAGCTCGAGGCGAAACCTTGGGCATTGTCGGCGAGTCCGGGTCGGGTAAATCAACGACAGTATTGGGCACCGTGGGCTTACTTCCAAGTGCAGCTAAGGTCAGCGCTGGTCAAGTTATCTTTCAAGGCCAAGATTTACTAAACGCACCTGCCACGAGCCGTCGTAACTTGCTGGGTGCAGAAATTGGCATCGTTTATCAAGACGCCTTGCGGGCGCTCAATCCGGTCATGAAAGTGGGCAAGCAATTACAAGAACTGTTGCGCGCTCATGGTCAAGCTAAAGGTGCCGCACAAGAGGTTGTGAACATCTTGCAATCAGTGGGTATTCCCGACCCCAAGTTGCGCGCGCGCAGCTACCCACACGAATACTCAGGCGGGATGCGGCAACGGGCGCTCATCGGTATGGGGCTTGCCATGACGCCATCGCTCCTCATTGCAGATGAACCCACCACAGCCGTGGATGTCACCATTCAAGCGCAGATTTTAAGCCTCATTAAAACCCTAGCGCGTGAACACAATACAGCCACACTCATTGTCTCGCATGATTTAGGGGTTATTGCCAACATGTGTGACCGCGTGCTGGTGATGTATGCAGGCGAGGTTGTGGAGCAAGGGCCCATTGACCAAGTCTTTGCTGACCCCAAGCACCCCTACACTAAATTGTTACTGCAGTCGACGCCGAATATTAACGCACCTGCAGGGGGACGCCTTGCCTACATTCGAGGGCAACCGCCAAGCTTAGTAGGCAAGTCTCAAGGTTGTGCGTTTGCAGCGCGCTGCTACGCACGTGAAGACCGTTGTGAGGTTGAAACGCCGACGCTCGAGTCTATTACTAACCAGCAGGGCACCAATCAACACGACTCAGCTTGTTTACGTGTGCAAGCCTCTGCTGGCGTTTTACCCGAGTTACCAAAAACGTGGCTCGAGGCTACCGACACAGCCTCTAACCCCACCTCAGCGCAACCTCCACAAGTTCAACCCACTGATGACAGCACGGCAACATCATCTCAACAAGCTTCGGATGTCATTTTATCCATCAAGGACGTCAGTCGCATCTACACAAGTAGCGCCCTACTCAAGCATCAACAACGACGCATCACGGCTGTTAATCAGGTGAGTTTAACCCTCCACCGAGGTGAAACAGTGGGGTTGGTTGGTGAATCGGGATGTGGGAAATCTACCCTGGGGCGGCTCATTGCTGGGCTCGAGCGAGCAGATGCAGGTCACATCTTCTACTGTGGTCAGGGCAAACAGGGTCAAGGCAAGCAGCAAGATGTCAGCAAGTTGCGAGGTCTGGCGTTGAGGCGCTACCGCCGCGAAGCGCAGATGATCTACCAAGACCCGCGCAGCTCCCTAAACCGCGCTAAGAGCATTGCTCAACTTTTGGATGAACCGTTACGACAACAGGGTATGTCGCGGACTGTCAGAGCAACTCGCAGTCGTGAGCTCTTAAATATGGTGGGGTTACCCACAAGTGCGTTAAAACGCCGCCCGGATGCGTTTTCGGGTGGGCAAAGTCAGCGTATTGCCATTGCTCGAGCCCTTGCTGTGGGTGCCAAACTCATCATTGCAGATGAAGCCGTGTCCAGCTTGGACGTGTCCATTAAAGGGCAAATTTTGAACTTGCTTAAGTCCTTACAAACTGAACTTGATCTGACCCTGCTGTTTATTTCGCACGATTTATCTACCGTTAAAGAAGTCTGTGACCGCGTTATTGTCATGTATTTAGGGAAAGTTGTGGAGGTTGCCAGCGCCCAAGACCTCTTTGCGCAACCTACTCACCCTTACACAGAAGCGCTGTATTCAGCCGTGCCCATCCCTGACCCAGAGCTGGAACGTACCCGCCAGCACATCATTTTGGCGGGGGATACGCCTAGTCCAGCTAACCCACCCACAGGCTGCGCGTTTCATCCGCGTTGTCAGCATGGGCCTGCCAGCACACGTGGGCGCGGTCGTTGTGTGAGTGAGTCGCCGGAGTTGCTCGAGCATCTGCCTGGTCACTATAGCGCGTGTCATTTTGCGCTTACCTATCATCAAACAGAGGCTAACAAAGCACCCTCGAGCCAAGATGTTCAGACCCACGATGTTCAGTCAGGGACAGCAGGTTAAGCTATGCTCCGTTTTCTTATCAGCAGAGTCTTTGGCGCAGTTTTAGCCCTTCTCCTGCTCACCTTGGTGACGTTCATCATGGTGCGCTTGGTGCCGGGATCCATTGAAGATGTGGTGTTTGGATTAGACGGCTCGAGTGACGCTGCCCGCCAAGCCTTGCGCGAACGTTACAACCTCGACCAACCCCTGGCGGTGCAGTACGTAACTTGGTTGGGTAATCTGCTACAAGGCGACTGGGGCGATTCCATTCGCGGGCCAGCGGCGCGCACGGTGGGTGCTGGACGCGTTGGGGTACGCGGAGCCCTCATGGAAAAAATTCAACCGACGCTCGAGCTAGCCCTCTTATCCATGCTGCTATCCCTCGTCGTGGCTATTTTGCTAGGTACATTAGCCGCGCTTAAACGCGGTACTTGGATCGATCAAAGTTCCACTACTCTGGCACTCATCGGCACCAGCACACCAGACTTTGTGTTGGGGCTACTACTTATTTTGGGCATTGCCCGCAGTTCCTCGTTTTTTCCTATTTTTGGCTACGCACCTCTCTCAGAAGGCTTTGTTGAGTGGTTGCGGCATCTTATCTTGCCCACGCTGGCACTGTCGTTTGCGCTCATGGGACTGCTTACCCGCCTCACCCGCCGCGCTGTCAGCGATACCTTGCAACACGACTGGGTGCGCACGGCTCGAGGCAAGGGCTTACCGCGCCATGTGATTTGGTGGCACCACATCATTCGCCCGTCGCTTATTCCAGTTGTGACCACGGCTGGGCTTCAGTTTGTGGCGGTGCTCGGCGGCATTGTGGTGATTGAGACGGTGTTTTCCATTCCGGGGTTGGGGCGGCTCATTTTGGATGCCATTCGCAACCGCGACTACGCGCTGATTCAAGGTGCGGTGTTGCTCATTGGCATGGTCGCCATTACAGTGAGTTTGCTGGTGGATTTTAGCTACCGCCTACTCGACCCACGGGTGCGCACATGACGCTAGACCCCTCTCTAAAGCCAGATGTGCGCGCGTTTTTAGAAGCTGCTACCAGTCAGCCTGCTGGTAAAACGCCCACTGTTACCCCGACTGTTGCTGAAGTACGCCACGCTGCTGAGGCACTCGCCGCCCGCGCGCTCCCGAAAGATGAGGTTGCTAGCGTGGAAGAACACTGGCTCGAGTCCCCCCTCAACCACTCCCTAAAACTACGTATCTACCGTCCCCAAGGTAACTTTGATGCCTTACCCATTGTTGTCTTTATTCACGGCGGCGGCTGGGTGCGCTGTTCACTAGACACCCACGACACCATCTGCCGCGCGTTGTGTCAGCGCACGCCCTGTTTAGTGGTGTCTGTGGATTACCGACTTGCGCCCGAGCACCCTTTTCCGGCGGGGCTAGAAGATGCCTACCGCGCTAGCCTGTGGGTAGAAGATAATGCCCGTGCCCTCGGTGGTGATCCAAGTAAGATAGCCATTTGTGGAGATTCATCCGGCGGAAACTTGGCCGCTGTTACAGCCCAGAAAGCCCGTGATGACGGCAAGCCTATCTTTTGCTTTCAGCTTTTGGTTTACCCCGTGACTGACTACGAATTTGAGACGCCATCTTTCAAAACCTTTGCAGAGGGTTACGGCTTAACCACTGAGCGGATGCGCTGGTATTGGCACCTCTACGCTAGTCCTGAAGATGCCCGTTCAGCCCAGTCCTCGCCCTTACAAGGTGATGTTCGCAACCTCCCGCCAACGCACATCATCACAGCCGCGTGTGACCCTTTGTGCGATCAAGCGGAGGCGTACGGGCACAAGTTACGTGAGGCAGGTGTGGCTGTCACCATGAAGCGCTACGACGGGCTTATTCATGGGTTTTGGAGTATGCCGGGGGTGTATCCGAGTAGCTGGCAGGGGGTGGAGGATAGTGTCAAGGTGTTGCAGCAGGCGTTTGTAGGTAATGGTGAGTTTTGACTTGTGATACCAAATCCAGTTGATTCTAGAAGAATCAATCCCTGCGAGAGCAGGTAGGATAAGCTATGGAATTCGTGGTGGACGCAATGATGCCTTTAGGCATTATTCGGCATACAAATGGATTCCGTATGACGCTTGTTGAGGATAGCATCAGGATAAAGTGCTGATGCTGTTGATACCAAGATGGATGATGTTGATATTTGGTCAAGGTAATAGCATGCTGGAAGATTGATAGCGTCTCGAGGTAGGTTTGATAGATCCGGAGCTTTGCGAGC
>JBCCBI010000032.1:0-21381 GCA_039034155.1 Deinococcota bacterium
CGTTGCAATTTCCCAAAGTGAGGCCGTCTTTACTCATCAAGCGGCAGCCCGACCGGAAACTCGGCTCTGATCGACATCGGAGGTTTCGGGTTTGTCAATGAATCTGTAAAAGTCGTCGTGGTTGCCAGCGACGTGGCTGGCTTCAAACAAGCGTGCGATGTAGCCCTGACCGCCGTTGTAAGACGGCACAACCCGCTCGAGGTCGCCGTCAAATCTATCTTCTAAACGGCTTAGGTAGTAGGTGCCATAGCGAATATTGTGTTCAATATTAAACGGGTCGCCAGGTGTTTCACCAAGTAGCTCAGCAATCCAGTTCCAGGTTGAGGGAATGACTTGCATGAGCCCTTGCGCGTTAGCCCACGATACAGCGTTGGGGTAAAACCGCGATTCTTCGCGCATAACTGCCCAGACAAGTGCAGGGTCAACATCCCAGGTTTCAGCTTGGTTACCCACCAGCTCAGGGAAGGCTCTTGGGTAGGTAGCTTGCCAGGTGCGTTCGTCACGAACACCACTTCGCCACCAGGCTTCAGCGGCCCGTTGGCTCTGCCGGAACTCACCAAGTTGTTGTAGAGCTTCGGCCATAGCGATGGCATCTGCTTGGGTGTTTGCTTGTTGCAGACCGTAGATAAGTTCACCTGTAGCAGCTTCCACCTGACCAATGCGGGCGAGCGCACTTGCCAGCTCAACAATCTCGGGTCGGCTTGGCGGGAGGGGCGCGTGCACGCGCAAATCTGACTGAATGCCAAGGTCGCGCCCTTGTCTAACCGCAAAAAAGGAAAAGCCCTCGAGCAATTCCATAGCCCGTGTACGACTGGTTTCATCCCCAGCGCGCGAAGCTAAAATATAGGCGCGGTAAGCAGCGTCATCGGCAGTGGTGGCGTCTTGCTCGGCGAGTTGTAAGTAGATAGGTAGTGCGTCCCCACCGCGCCCGCGTTCCTCGAGGATGCTGGTGGCATTCCACAAATAACGCACGTCGCCACTCGCGACATATAACTCAATGGCCCGGTCAACATTCCCTTGGTGCAATGCAACAATACCGCGTCCGTAATCTCTGGCAGGGCTGCTAAGCTGATTAAAGGCGGCTTCAGCTTCTTCAAACTGCCCTAGTCCTAACAGTGCCCAGGCGCGTCCAGTGAGCGCGTCTTGACTACCCGGAATTTCGGCGAGCCAGCGGTCAAACGCATCCAACGCGTTGGCATGGTCACCAAGGGCGTCATAAGCGGGACCTTCTATGGAGGGCACTAGTGCGCCATCTAATGCGCGTAGTGCGCTACGGTTTTGGCCCGCTTGTAAGTAGATGTTGGCAAGCACTAAAGGGCGGGTCTCGAGCCGTTCTAAACCGCTGACGGCATCCCGCAAAGGTAGGGCTTCGGTGTAAGCGTTAATTGCCTCAGCAGTGTTGCCTGCTTGTTCACTAAGTTGGGCAAGCTCGAGCCACAGCCCGCGCAACACATTGCGCGCTAGCGGATCAGACACATGTTTATTAATAGCCTCACGCATGTAGTCACTGCGCCGGGCAGCACTTAAGTGCGGGTGACGTCCTAAAAAGAGCAACGTCTGGTAGCCCAAATAGCTTCCGTGAGCAGTTTGAGCCAGGTTATTAAGTGCGGTTAAATCTGCTGTGGAAGCGGCATCTCGAAATGTAGCATAGCCCTGCAAAATAGGTTGTTCATAGGGGTCGATGTTAACTGCTTGCACGTTTGGTACAGGAATATGCGCGCTTCTAGGGACAATCCAACCGTTGGCTGTGGCTACCCACGCCCCGGTTAAGCCCAACAAGGTCGCGCCAAAAATCATCCATATATTACGCATATGTCTATTTTATGACGGAAAGTACAAAGTTGGGTTGAGGCATACGCCAAAAGGTGCCTCATGAAGTTTAGGTGTAGGGATTTTCACAGGTCGTTGTAGTTCACTGTCATGCTTCGTAGCCTCGTGTGGTGCTTTGAGTGCAGCATGTTTGAGTGCAACGTGATTGATGCAACATCATCTTCGTGCTGATGCAAAATCTTCGTGCTGATGCAAACGTTTGTGGTACAACCATGCGGTGATACTCACTAGGACGAGATGGCGCCAGACGAGGTAGTTGCAACTCAGTGTTGGCAACTCGAGATATTAACAAGATGAGGATGACATCATGAGATGGTGGCAGCGAGCGAGCGCGCAGTTAACCGCTGCTTGGCAACGGGTCCGTGAGCAAGATGCCCGCCAGATGGTGCGAGACTTACGCCGTACCGTTGGCTTAGTCTGGCGCACCAGTCCGCGCCAAGCGTCTATTATTGTTGCGCTTAGTCTGCTCCAAGCGTTTGTCCCAGTGCTGAGTTTGTGGATTAGCAAACAACTGCTAGATGCTGTTGCTGAGGCCATCCAAACAGCTTCGGGTGATGTGAGTCAGTTAGTGAACTTACTTATCCTGCAGGTGACAGTGACAGCTCTGGCTGGTCTTGCTGGTACCTCCCAAAACGCAACCCGTGAACTTTTAGGAGATTCGCTGCAAAACCGCATCAGTCAAGATATTTTGAGCAAAGCTAGCGACCTTGATTTGGAGAGCTTTGAAAACCCAAGTACTTACGACGCGCTACAGAACGCCTACCGTGAAGTAGGCTCGAGGCCCCTAGGCGTGCTAACCCAGCTCATCACCTTAGGACAAGCACTCATCACCTTGGGGTCAGTTGGCGCGCTCATGAGTCAGTTGGGTGCAAGTATTGTGCCGCTGGTGTTGCTGGCTAGTGTGCCTAGCGTGTGGGTGAGTAGCCGCTTTGGCACGGCGAATTACCGCATGTTACGGCGGCGCGCGCCGGACGCCCGCGTGCAAAACTACCTTGGCTACTTGCTGACCTTGGACAGTAAAGTGAAAGAAGTGCGCCTTTTTAATATTGAGCGCTATCTGCTTGATCGCTGGCAACATTACTACCTCAACTTTCGCCAAGAATTTGTAGGTCTCATTCGCCAGCGCACCTTTTGGAGTACCGCGGCTTCCCTCTTTTCGACCAGTATGATTGCTGTTGCTACCCTCACAGTATTGCGCAGAGCAGCCCGCGGCCAGATGACCGTCGGAGATTTTTCGCTCTTTGTGGGCGGCATTAGCCAGTTGCAGTCGCAGTTTAACCGGCTTTTGAACGGCCTCTCGAGCATCTATCAACACCTACTTTACATGCGCAATCTGTTTGAGTTTTTAGAACTCCCTAGCCGCGACTTAAACGCAGGTGAAACCTGGCAAGGTGAAATTCACACCATCACCTTTGAAAACGTGGGCTTCCGCTATCCGCTGACTGAGCACGACGTCC
This sequence comes from Deinococcota bacterium, assembly GCA_039034155.1. GTDB lineage: Bacteria > Deinococcota > Deinococci > Deinococcales > Trueperaceae > JBCCBI01. The sequence goes on from JBCCBI010000032.1 coordinate 3,288, forward strand.
TCAAGGATGTCTCGTTTGAAATTCACAGCGGGCAATCACTGGCATTAGTTGGTCACAACGGTGCCGGTAAAACAACCCTCGTTAAGCTGCTAACGCGCTTGTACGAACCCACCAGCGGCAAAATTTTGCTCAACGGGCAAGATGCCACCCGCTACAGCCCGCGCAGCGTCCAACAAGCCATCAGCAGTATTTTTCAAGATTACGGACGCTACTATTTGAGTGTGCGTGAAAACGTAGGCCTGAGTGGTTTAGCTCAGTCACAAGATGATCCCAGCGCCGTCATGGACAACGATGACGCCATCGCCCAAGCTATAGACCAAGGGGGCGCAGACAGTTTTGTGGACGACCTTCCGCAGCAAACAAAAACCTTACTAGGTCGTCACTTTGAAGGCGGTGTTGACCTGTCCGGCGGTCAGTGGCAACGCTTGGCACTGTCACGGTTGTACTTTCGGGATGCCTCTGTGTTGGTGTTTGATGAACCCACCGCCGCACTGGACGCCGAAGCGGAGTTTGCCGTCATTGAGTCCTTGCGCGAACAAGCCGCTAGCCGCATTGTGCTGATTATCTCGCACCGATTTAGTACGGTCAGGCTGGCTGATATGATTGTTGTATTGGAAAGCGGCAAAATTAGCGAACGCGGTTCCCATGCGGAACTTATGGCGGTTGGTGGTACCTATGCCAGGATGTTTTCGCTGCAAGCGCAGGGGTATCGTGATTAGCTAAGGTGCTCGTCAGTACGATGCTTAGACGATATTGATAACATCAGCATTGTAAAGTCAGATATGACATTAGTTTGAGAAGCACACGTCAACTTGAAGCACACGTCAACTTGAGGTAATCGCGGTAACAAGTTGATCGGAATCTCGAGGATGCCGAAGCCGAAATGTCTACGCGCAAATTGCGAAGCCATTTCTTAAACTAGTTCAAAGTTAAACTAATTTGATACCGTCATCTCAACTAACGCCATATTTAGAAGATGATGCTGTCCTGAAACCATCTCATCTGAGGTTCGCCATGTCCACCCATTACCAAGGCAGCGACACTGCTAAACGCGCATTGGATGTTTATATTAAGCTCGACCGAGCAGCTGGGGCGGTCTCGAGCCGCATCAATCATCACCTTACTGACTATTCTTTGACGGTGAGTCAATTTGGCGTGCTCGAGGCACTTTATCACCTAGGGCCCCTGCGCCAAAAAGATCTCGCCCAAAAAATCCTCAAGTCAACCGGCAACATTACGTTGGTTATTGACAATCTTGTCAAGCGCAAACTGATCACCCGCAAACGCGATAAACGCGACCGCCGTGCAATTCACATTCACCTAACTGAAGCTGGTAAGGCGCTTATCGACGATATCTTCCCCAAACACGTGGCACGTGTCGAGTCAGAAATGAATATCCTCAGCCCCGAAGAGCAAGATGAATTACAACGTCTGTGTCGTAAATTGGGCTTACAGCAACCATGACAAATCAGGTAGATGCCTTGCTTGCTCAGATCACTACGTGGGTACGTGAGCAGCCTAATGTGTTGGCGCTGGCGTTGGTGGGTTCTTATGCTCGAGGCACCGCACGTGTTGACTCAGACGTTGATCTTGTGCTTGTCTGTGAGACGCCATCTGTACTGTTAGATGACCTTCATTGGATACATCAGTTTGCTGAGGTTGTGAGCGCTTGGCACGGTGATTACGGGCTTGTGCAGTCGCAACACGTTCAGTATCAACTTGATGTCGAGAAAATGTTGCTCGAGGTTGAATTTGGCATCACCAGCACAGCGTGGACAGCAGTGAGTCCACCTGATGTAGCTACTTGTCACTGTGTACTAGACGGGATGCGTGCGTTGTACGACCCAGTTGGACGTTTGCACATACTCGAGTCTGCTTGCCGCATATTGATGACATCAGATAACCTGTAAGTTCTGCTTCCAGTTAAACAAATGACATACGTCAGCCCAAATTAGTTTAATATTAAACTAATTGAATTTAGGAGGACTTGACATGATAAATCCTGTACAAGGTTTTCACCACATTACAGCTATGGCGAGTAGCCCCCAACGCAACCTCGAGTTCTACCGGGATGTCCTCGGTCAGCGCCTTGTCAAACAAACCGTTAACTTTGACGACCCCGGAACCTATCACCTCTATTACGGCGACTACCAAGGTAGTCCCGGCACCATTCTGACGTTTTTCCCATGGCCACATATGAAACGCGGTACGCGCGGTAGCGGCGAAGCAAGTGCACTTGCTTATAACATCAGTACAAATTCGCTCGGCTACTGGCGCAAGCGGTTAACAGAGCATCAGCTTGAGGTCACGGAACGTGAACGCTTTGGCGAAACTGTGCTTGCCTTTGAGGATCCTGACGGGATGCGGCTCGAGCTAATTGCCCAAAATGATGTGCTTGACATCACTCCTTGGGAAAAAAGTGACGTACCCGTAGAACATCAACTGCGCGGCTTTCACAGCGTCACCTTAGTTGTCAATAATGTTGACGGTAGCGAAAAGCTATTAACCGAACGCCTAGGCTTAACACCTCAACAGTCTATGCATGAAAATCCCGAGCAGGAAGATGCCGACCAGGGTGTTGCTGAGCGTAAACGCTTTGAACTAGCAGGTGGTCAAGTTGTGGACGTGCTAATTCAACCTCACGCCCTACCTGCCCGCTTGGGCGCAGGCTCGGTGCATCACGTAGCATTCCGCAATCAAGACGACAGCGAACAAGCTGAGTATTTGGCAAATTTACGTCACAAAGGGGTTAATGTAACGCCTGTTCAAGACCGCCAGTACTTTCACTCCATCTACTTCCGCGAACCCGGCGGTGTATTGTTTGAACTCGCTACCGACGCCCCTGGCTTTGCAACGGATGAACCTGTGGAGCACCTTGGCGAACGCTTACAACTCCCAAGCTGGTATGAGCCCCAGCGTGCGCGCATTGAAAATCAACTGCCTATACTTGATGTCAGTATGGCGCAAGATGATGCTCTAGAAGTTGATACTTTTTAGACATTCCTCTATATGAAATGAGACAAGCTTATGACTGTTAACACAACTCAAGACCCTCACGCTCAACAACCGGTGCGCCAACTTGGCACGCCCTTACGAGACGCGAAGCGCGTCGTCATTTTGCTCCACGGACGTGGTGCAGACGCAGCTGACATCCTCGGCTTAAGTGAGTATTTAGATATAGAAGATACCTGTTTTATGGCACCTGAAGCCTACGGGCGGCAGTGGTATCCGCAGCGGTTTACCGTGTCTGTTGAGCAAAATGAGCCCTTTCTGACGTCTGCACTCAGTCTTGTTGATAGCTTGGTGATGCACGCATTGGCAGCGGGTGTTTCTGCTGAGAAACTTGTTTTGGGTGGGTTTTCACAAGGGGCATGTTTGGCGCTCGAGTACGCCGCTCAAAACCCACGCCCCTACGCTGCTGTAGTTGCGCTTAGCGGCGGCCTTATTGGCGAGACACTAGACACCAGCCGCTACGGAAAAGATATGACAGGTATGACGGTGTTTTTAGGGTGTAGTGACGTTGACCCCCACATTCCCTTAGCAAGAGTTCAAGAATCAACGGTATTGTTTGAGCAAGCTGGTGCAACCGTCACCGAGCGTATTTACCCAGGCATGCCACATACAATTAATGAGGATGAACTTAACTGGTTGGGTGAGCGCCTAACAAGCTTGGATTAGCCATTTGGCTCAGAAATATCTGTCAGTTGTATGACTCGTGACCCTGTGATGTATGCATCAAATCATGGGTTACGAGTCATAGAGCTTTAAGCCTTTTTCCTAGATCCCTGATATAATCGGAATATGTCACCTGTCCACTTCAAAGTTGGTGAGACACTGCGTATCCATAATCAAACTCCAGCAGCTTTGATCGAGGCTAGCGGTTTAGCTAAAACTACGGTGTATAACATCGTTAACAATAAAGCCAAAGCTGTAGAGCTTGAAACGTTAAGTAAATTGATGGCAGGTTTACGTGAGCTTACTAAGGAAGACGTTAGCATTGCTGATATTTTGCAAGAAGAAACTAAGCCTGATTGGCGTGAAGAACTCCGTAAAAACGCTAAACCCTTTTACTGGGACGAGGTTAAAAAAGAGTTACCAGAACTAACGCCCCAAGAAAAAGCAGAAGCAGATGAGGTTGTGGCGTTGTTAGACGCACAGCGCAAGCAGGATAATAAACCGTATTTATCTAAACGTATCCAGCAAATGCTCGAGATATTTGCAGAGGCAGAGCAAGAAGTCTCGCACTAGATGGCGGACTATTTGGTTGACACAAACATCCTCAGTTATGCCAACAATGACCATAGCCTTTGGCAAATCTATAAACCTATTTTAGAAAGCCACAGCTTGTACCTTGCAGCGCAAACAGTCGCAGAGTTACGTTTTGGTGCGCTTTATGATAACTGGGGTAAACGGCGAACCCAGCGCTTAGAAGTTTTAATATCTAAGTACGATGTCATTTACCCAAACGACGCTATTTGTAGCGCTTGGGCAGAGGTTAGAGTGTTGGGGTTTCAGCAAGGACGACCTATACATGAATCGGACGCTTGGATTGCTGCCACCGCCCTGGCTTTTAGCGCACCTTTGGTAACCCACAACGTCAAAGACTTCGATTTTATTCCTGATCTCAACATTATTTCTGAACGTGCTTGAGCAGATGACGTTAGGAAAGTGGTGCAGCTAGTGCTAACCTCGAGCCCAACACCACAAACATCACGGCAAAGACCCGCTGAGCCCAGCCCAAAACACGCGGTGAGGCCATTAACTTTAGCCGCAGCCCTTGTGCAAGTAGCCCGTAGCCTACATACACCACAAATGTCATGATCATAAAGACAAGTCCGAGTACGGCCATGTGAAGTGTGGGTGCAGTTGCATCTGGCTGAACAGACAAGGGTAAAAATGCCATAAAAAAGAGAAGCAACTGCGGGTTGAGGACGTTCATGAGGACGGCCTTACCAGCTATTTGCTTGAACTGAGGTTGGTGCGTCTGTGATTGAGTGTCATTCTGGGGTGTATCAATATCCTCTAACTGTAAGATGTTGGTTTCATGCCACATCCCCCAGGCCAAATACAGCAAATACAGTGCGCCTACAACTTTAAGTCCCTGAAATAGTTGCGTGCTCGCTTGCACGATGGCCGAAAGCCCCAAAATGCTCACAAGCATGTGCGGGACAATACTCACCGTGCAGCCAAACGCCGCCACCACGCTCGCTCTGAACCCATGCGCGAGTGCTGTGGAAAGCGTATAAATAGCACCTGTACCGGGCATTAACACCAAGATGAGTGAGGCGATGAAAAATTCAAGGCTAATCATGAGGTTGCCTTTGCTTGATGTGTATCATTTGCAGCAATGACCTCGAGCAATTCCACATGAATATCTTCTTTGACGAGCTGAATATTGTGGGTGATCGCCTCGAGCTGCTGTCTAACTGCATCTTTAGGTACGCCGGCTGGTCCATAAGCTACGTAAAGTGCGCGTGTCGTTGTCTCAGAAATAGGTGTACGTGCATCTTGTCCGTAAATGATGCTACACACGACGCCCTGCGCATCACGCATCATCATGTCATCTGCTTTGAGGGTTTTGGTCTTGCCGTTCATCTGGATGAACGTTTCATCACCTCGGCTGGCATCAATGTGGATAGGTTCTTGCAACAGATCAGCATCGTGCCCAGCAGTAAGGACCAAGGTCTCTAATTCAGCGGCAAAGTTGGCATCAACTAAGGGGCTGACGGTGGGTAGGGATTTGTTTTTGGTAGTAATGGACTCGAGGTGTAACTGTACATGGTAAGTATTGCCAAAAGTTTTGTAATAGTCGCGGTAGGCAGCTAACACCTCCAACTGCAAAAAGTCTGCCCTTGAAAATCCTGCAAACTGCTTCCGCAAGCGCGCTTCAAGCTCACGTTTGTGACCGTCAAGTGGTGTCGTGCGCTTACGATTATCCACACCGCTCACGAGTAACACGCCAACGTGTCCACCCGGAAAACGGGTGTGCCATTCAGAGGTTGCCTTAATCTTCATCCATCAACTCCTCAAACATATAGCAGGTATCATCTGGTCAACTACAACCTCAACTAGAAAATGAACTGCCATAGATGGCAACTTCAAGTTGTAGTGACCCAAACTCAACATGCTATACAGCTACTAATGTGCATAAATTTCTTGTCCTAGACACGTATTAGTTTGTGTTTTGAAGTTTAGCTTGGAGGATGTGATGCTGTCTTGTACGCAATTGCGCTTTTAGGCTAGTGCTATTGCTTTGTATCCCGTTGATACTGACCGGGCGTAACACCCCATAGGCGCTTGAGCCAGCGGGTAAAATGGCTTTGGTCGTTAAAGCCTGTGCTCACGGCAACCTCAGCAATACTACAGCCTGCACTTAGCAAATCTTTGGCCCGGCGGAGCCTTACCTGACGTAAGTAGGCATGTGGCGGCACACCCGTTCTAGACGCAAATACACGCAGTAAATGATAGCGACTTAGTTGGGTGAGGTTGGCTAGGTCCGCTAGAGATACATCTTCTGCATAGTGTTGCTCGAGGTAGGTTTTCACGTCCTGTACAGCCCTAGGTTCTGAACCCGCCATCACCTCATGGGGTGGATCATCTGAATAGCGGCAAATTAGCTCACCAAGTAGATTGGTGAAGTGGGTTTCTTGCTCGAGGCTGGTTGCAGCACCATCCTGAGCTTGATGTTGCTCGAGGTAAGTGTGCACATTGCGTAACTTGTGCGCTAACTGATAGTCACAGATGGTTCCCAATTGAAAAAAAGGCAGCTCACGTGATTTTCCTGCCATTTCAGATGCAATGCGTGTTAAAACAGTTGGCTCAATGTAAAACATCCGGTACGTCCAACCGTCCTCAGCAAGGGGCCCACCTGTATGCATCTCACCCGGAATACACAAATTGATGTCGCCCGAAGCCGCCACCACATTTTCTCCCCGGTAAAAAAAGCCTAGTGCGCCGCGTTCAATTACACCAACGGCATAGCGTTCGTGCGTGTGCTTAGGAAAGACTTGTTTAAGGTGAGTAGCACGTAGTAGCTCGAGCTTCTCCAGATGGTCCATGCGCCACAGTTTGATGGTTGTATCTGAAGGTTGAGCTGGTTGCGAAGGTGCTGGCATGACAACTCAGTGTGACACATTTGTGAGCCGGGCGGGTAAGTCTTGCTCGATAAATATTATGCTCACGCTACATGCCTCAATTTAGGCGGAGGTTGATAACTTAGTCATCAGGCTGCTGTAATCGTTTGGCATCATTAGTAGCTAGGCGGGCGCACCAGTCAGCCTCACTGTAAGCAAGATTGTAGTTTTGCCAGCGCCCCATCTGCTTGCCAAAAAGTTGATACGCCAACAAGTGAAGTCTTCCTTGCGCTTTGACTCGCGCAAGTTGCAACTCATATCGCCGAGCATAGTAGCCCAAGTGGGCATACATCTTTATAAATTGCCGCGAAATGCTGATGCTTTCATTCACTTTGGCAGGTAGGTCGTAATTAAACGCTTCAAGCTCCTCATGGAAAAACTGAGCAAGCATCTGCTGTTGGATAGCAGAAAACATCTTTTTATAGCGCCCTTGACGAGAGGTGGTGAGGGGTTGCTCGAGCCGCAGATGATGCACGCGTAAATTCTCTGGCATGATTGAGTGCTGGTGAAACTCGAGCATCTTGTCGTCATAATCCACACCTAAAAACGCACATATCCGCTGTAACTCTGGCTCGGGGGCTTGCGTCAGGTCTTCATAGCGCAACCACACTTGGGCATCTGCTGAAAAAGGATTGTTCTGGCGCAATTGGTATAGATAATTTTTGAGGCTGGCTGCGCGGTTAAACACAAACGAGTCACGTGCTTTGCCAGCATTCCAACGCGTCACATGAGAGGTCAGCACATCTTTAGGGTCGCGCATGAGGCAGACAAGTCTAGCGTTTGGGTACAGCTTGTAAAGCTCCGGCAAGTGAAGCGCGTGAACAGGCGTTTTTTCTGACCAAAGCTGTGCATCTTTTTGCTGACAGTACAACTCAGCAAGGGCATCAACTAGCTTGCGTGTGGTGCCTTGATAGGTTGGCGCGTTTAAGGCAAGTTTTGCTACACACCACGCTGCTGGGTCGTCATAGCGGGCGAAGCCTGCATAAAGAAAATTCAACCACAGACGGTACTGCCACACGGTAGTGAAGTGCTCAGCACAGCCAAAGTAGTCAAGCAGCCTAAACATAGTTGCTTCAGGAAAGACAGCACACGCTGGGTGACAATCCAGCATACGGGCGAGCAAGGTAGTGCCTGCTCGAGGCATCCCAACAATAAAAAACGGCTCTTGACTCACTGCTTTGGTATCTTCAGGCAAACTCACTGAATTAGCAGCTTATCACGAGTTTTGGTGTGCTGGATAAGGATTATTCGTTTTTCGTGGTACGTCACTTACCAACCGCAACATAATGACGTCGTGATGTACATGTTGTGATTGGATTTCCAGTACATGTTGCTAACGTCATTTAAAGTGATGTTTTTCGAGGACCATAATGCTGTCAATGCGTAATCAATGCGTAAGAACATCAAGAAACAGCATCAATAGAAGTAAGTGCTCAAGCCACAAAAAAGATACCAGCAGCCTGCACTGGTATCTTTCAATGTCTATAGATGTGATGATGTTTAGCGCATCACACTATTAGGTTTATTGGAACATGTTCACAAACACGTTTTGCGTTTCACCAGGTACAACTTCAACCTGCACAACTGTCTCACCTGCACCTGGCGCTACAAACCTCAACTGGTAGCTGCCTGGGTCGAGGGGGATGGGATTCATTGGGGTGATGCCCAAGTAACGCCCGTCGATAAATACCTGCACTGCGCGCGGGTTGCTGTCGATGAGTACATCACCTAAACCGCCAAAGGGGCTAGCGACACTGCTGACTCGAGCAGGTCCAATAATCCCCGTGGCATTGCCCATACTATGAGAGGTCACAGTGGCATTGCTCGGAGTAACAGGCATCGCGTTAGGTGCGGGTGTGATAACTGACTGCGCCATATTCGCCATCGTGCCACGCATGACGTTATTCCCTGTAACAGAGCTACCGGCCATAGCATTGCCTGTTGTGCCCATTGCGCCGGGTTGCATGGTGCCAGGGGGAACCATGTTGGGGGTAATCATGGCTGGGTTCATCATGCCTTGTTGCATCATCGGCTGTTGCATCATGGGTTGCTGCATCATCGGCTGTTGCATCATGGGACTGACCACGCCCTGTTGCATCATCATATTTTGTTGCACCATATTTTGCTGCATCATGTTTTGCTGCATGGGTCCGCGCTCAGTCATAATGACGCCACCTGCTACACCCGACATGCCGACACCTAAGGTGCCAACCCCGGCAACGCTTTGAGTAGCCATATTTTGGCGCATCATCGTGCCTTGCATCATCGTGTTAGCCATAGGCGCACTGACCGCAGCACCAGACGCTGAATCTGCCACTAAGTTGGTAGTTTGATCCATGCCAATGGTGAAGGCTTGCTCGAGGAACTGCTGGCTAGATAGTTCGAGCCGCAAGGTGTGTTGCCCCACGGGAATGCGCCGTACACTCAGTACGCCACTACTAGGAATAACGCCCACTGCGTTTCCATTGACGACAACCAGTGCACCTGTAAAGGGACTAGCAATTCGCAGCGTGCCGTAAGCTGCCACCGTTTGAACCCGTTCTACGGCAACACCTTGGCGGTTATTGCTGGCTGCTGAGGTTGTCATGTCGGACATACTTTCAGACGACATGCTTTCAGATGATGACTCAGACGCCATCTCTTCTTGCATAGCGCCAGCGTCTAAGGCAACAAGCTCACCTGCCACAACGATGATTTCATCACCCAACACACTTACGCTGCTGCTGAAGGGTAAGAAGCCCTCTTGCTCGAGCCGTACCTGATACTCACCCGAGGCAACTTCGTACAACACAGGTGCGTTGCCAATAAACTCGTTATTAACAAACACAGCTGCACCAATGGGTTCTGAGCGAATGTTTAAGGCACCTTGGACAGATGTCTGTGCAAGAGCGGCTACAAATAATGTCAAAAGTAAGATACTTAATCCTGTCTTAGAGATTCTCATCAGTAAACACCTCTCTAGGACTTTAGCAACCTTGCTGACGCGTTTACTGTAAACAAGCTTAAATCCTTGTGATGTGATTGGATTATGTGAAATTTATGACAGGCGAGCTAAGGTTGGTAACGTTGATTTGAGTGAGGTGGTGTAAGTCATGAGATGATGCCACCGTAAAGTTGGTCATTTTTCAAAGAAGTTGCTCGAGGTAGTTAGTACATCTTTAGTAATATTGGAAAGTTAAATCGCCCTGATGTCATATAAGTACCTCCTATCTGGAAACCGCAGTTTTCAGATAGCGGTTAAGGATGGGCGCTGCTGGGTTTGGTAGTTATTACTTTTCAACTTGGAGGTACTTAACTATCAGCTAGTTTATGTTCGTGAACGAGTCTCGAGCTATCCCTGATGCCCTTGAGCTATGTGTATAACTTTTCAACCCAAAACCGTCAAACGAGTGTAAGTTAGCCTAGTTTTAGCTAAAATGTTGCTAAGATAGACGTATACTTCTCATGTATTGACGTAATAAATTACACACGGTAAAGTATCACCTTGGAGGTTTTACCGTGCAACGTTTTCTCTTAAGACAGGTGCTTTTAAGCTGTTTATGTGTCATGCTTGGACTCAGCCAAGCGCAAGATACAACACCTGTAAAATTCACGCTCGACTGGGCATTTCAAGGTCCTCAAGCCTTTTTCTTACACGCCGTTGAAGCAGGCTATTTTGCTGAAGAAGGCATCGATATCACCATGGACCGAGGCTTTGGGTCATCCGGTACAGTGTCGCAGATTGCGGGCGGCGCTTATGACATTGGCTTTGCGGATATTAATTCAATGATTGAATTTAACGCCAACAATCCCGAGCAAGCGCTTACTGCGGTTGCCGTTGTGTACAATTTTCCACCGTTTGCTATTTTTACACTGGCAGAGTCTGGCATAGATAGCCCCGCTGCCTTGCCCGGAAATACCCTGGGCGCACCTGTTTTTGATGCTGCTTTTCGACTTTTCCCGCTGTTTGCAGCCGCTAACGGCCTCGAGCCAGACAGTGTGGACTGGTTGGCGATGGACCCAGCTTTGCGCGAACCCAGCCTCATTCGCGGTGAGGTTGAAGGTATTTCAGGCTTTTACTTTACAGCTATTTTGAACCTCGAGGCGGCCGGCGTGAGCCGCGACGACGTCAACGCATTTTTGTTCAGTGATAGCGGTGTGGACGTGTACGGTAACGCCATCATGGCACCAACTGCCTATATCGAAGAAAATCCTGAGGTGATTGAGGGTATCTTGACAGCACTCACTCGAGGCTGGCAGGACGTTCTCGTCAATCCCGAGGCGGGCATTATGGCTGTGCAGAACGCTGACCCACTCATTGACCCCGCCATAGAACTGCAACGTTTACAACTTGCTATCGAGACCAACATGATTACGCCTGAAGTCATGGAACTCGGTTTTGGTGCTGTAGACGAAGCACGCCTAGCACGCTCAATCGACCAAGTAGTTGAGGTTTTTGACCTGCCGGTAACACCAACCGTAGACGAGATTTTTAACGGGTCATTTTTGCCGCCTTTAGAAATGCGCCTGCCGCCCAGCGAGTAAGCATCCGCTTATTTAGACGTGTTAATGGACAAGGCTCTAGCTATACTTACGAGCCTTGTTTTTCATGTTGATGCATATCTCGTTATATCAGTGAGTATCTTTTAGTGGCACGTACCCATCACCTCATGAAATATCTTTCCACTGATGGTGATAGATAGGGTTTGTAGGTAAACTAGAACGTGAGCTATTCAGGAAATTATTCATCACCCAAGTCATTAGTATCAGAGTTACTGGTGGATGTTCAGGATGTATCCTTGCAATACGGACAGGGAGCAAGTGCCACGCTTGCCCTCGAGCAGGTTTCGTTAACCGTTCACAAGGGCGAGTTTGTGGCGGTTGTGGGGCGTAGTGGTTGCGGTAAGTCGTCGCTGGCGAAGCTTATTTCTGGACTGCTTGCGCCTAGCGGTGGACAGATTTTAGTTGATGGCGAGCGCATCACCAAACCCCTGGGTAATGCGGGCATGGCGTTTCAGAACTCGAGCCTCCTCCCGTGGCGCACCGTGCTTAAAAATGTGCTGCTGCCGCTCGAGGTTGTCCGCAGCAAACGCAAAGCCTATCGCCGTAACCCGCGCCGATTTGTGAATCACGCGGAGGAGCTACTGGCGACCGTGGGGCTAGCTGGCTTTGAAGACCGCTACCCGTGGCAACTGTCTGGTGGGATGCGCCAACGTGTATCACTGTGCCGGGCGCTCGTGCATGAACCTGAATTGCTTTTGCTAGATGAACCCTTCGGCGCACTAGACGCATTCACCAAAGAAGAACTGTGGCAGGTGTTGCAACGCTTGCGTGAAAGCACGGGCTGCTCCATGGTGCTCATCACGCACGATTTAGCTGAGGCTGTCTTTTTAGCGGACCGCGTCTATGCCATGACCGCGCGCCCAGGACAAATTGCTGCTGTGACCTCGGTGAGCTTACCGGGTGACCGCCACGACCTAGACATACGTTTTACGCCAGCATTCAGTGAATTAGTTGCGAAAGTTCGCCACGACATCAGTGATGCTGCTGTGCAGGTTGCTGCATGAGTGTGTCGGATGTGTCAACCTCAACGCCTACCTCACGGCCTACCTGGCAGACTCGGTTAATGACGCGTAAGACGCTCGAGCAACTCCTCCCGTGGCTCGTTATTATCATCTTTTTTGCGCTGTGGGAAGTTATCTGCCGCGTTTTTGACATCGACACGTTCATTTTGCCCAAACCAACGGATATTGCTGCATCGTTGGTGCGCTGGCGGGTAGGTATCTGGCAAAACGCGCTTAGAACGCTCTACACAACCATAGTTGGGTTCGGGCTAGCTGTTGCTACTGGGTTACTTTTGGGACTCATGCTGGGCTATTCCAAGCTTGCTTACAAAGCCTTTTATCCTATTTTGATTGGTTTCAACAGCGTGCCCAAGGTGGCGCTTGTGCCCATCCTCATCATTTGGTTTGGCATCGGCACCGTGCCCGCTATGATTACCGCGTTTCTGATTTCGTTCTTTCCGATTGTCGTGAATGTGGCAACGGGGCTAGCTACTGTTGAACCTGAGCTAGAAGATGTGCTGCGCAGCCTTGGCGCGAGCAAGCTAGAAATTTTTATCAAAGTGGGTTTGCCCAGTTCCATGCCTTACTTTTTTGCCTCACTTAAAGTTGCGGTGACGCTCGCCTTTGTAGGCTCGGTGATTGCAGAGACAGTCGCCTCCAACCGGGGCATTGGCTATTTGATGATTGCGGCATCCTCGAGGTTTGACGTGCCGCTTGTTTTTGCAGGGCTTACCGTTATTGCCGCGATGGGCATCGTGCTTTATGAGATGTTTGCAGTTATTGAACGCCGTGTGACGAGCTGGGCGTATCAAGACGTTACTTGATGTTGCTATACTTCACACATCGTGACGACAATGCTAAGACCTTTCAATCTCACACAAGATATTTCTGCATTTGTGGAACTTTTGAGCGCTTTGGATCATGAAAGTAGTGAAGCTGATGTTACAGCCCAACGCCAAGAACTTGCTGACCTAGCTTTTGTAATCGATGTTTTAGTTGCTGAGCATGACGGTCAGCTTGTTGGCTTTAGTGACATTTGGAAAAACCCAAGAATGGCTCGAGCAGCCTTAACACTTGCCGTTCATCCTGCTTATCGCAATCAAGGTATTGGCAATGCGCTATTCCAAAAATCCATTCACAACGCTCAAACACTAGGTATTGAATCATTGCTTGTCTACGTTTCTGCCGAGGATGACACCACACAAGCCTTTTTCAAACGTCGCACGTCTACAAAAGTCAGCGGGTTTCGTCGTTTCACACTCAACGTTATAAACCCACTTCCAATAGTTCAATGGCCTGCTGGCGTTAATGTTCAACCTTACAGCAAAATCAACCGTCCGCAGCTTCATACTGCTGCCAGCAATCAAAGCTGGGGCGACCTGTGGGGGCATCAAGTTGTCACTGACCAAGCAACTCAAATGGTCCTAGCAGCCTTTACTCATGACGGTATTTTTATAGCGTTTGATGCTCATAGGAAGATTGTCGGTATTTGTAAAGCACAAGAGATCAGCACGCCCACAAGCTCGAGTGACACACCGACGGGCTACATAGATGCACCGGGAATAGTACCTGAGCACCGAAATCAGCAGTTTTATACGAACATGCTTGTAGAGGCTGCAATGTGGCTCTACAACAAAGGGCACACCCACATGATGCTCGAGTCTTGGGGAGATTTAGACCTTGCCCTTGCAGCTTACACTGACCTTGGCTTTGAACTTAGCGAACACGAGCTAGCATTTGTTGTCACTGTATGACCATTGTTCGCTCTGAGTGGGACAACAACAAAGATGTAGAGAGGCACGATGAGCGAGCCAATAGATAACGATACCTTACGCGATGAATACAATTTTTCAAACGCTAAACGAGGTGAATTTAAGCATCTGCTAGGTAAACCATACAGCTTTGAAATTCATTATGAAGATGGCTCTACAACTACTCATACGGCCCCCGCACTTATTGCTCTCGAGCGCGACGTACAAGCCTATTTTCCAGATGGCGAAGCCGTTCATAAAGCACTTCGTGGTCTTATTGCGTTATTACCTGAAACCAACACACCATCAGACTAGCTTTTGACAGTATAATTGAGTCATCCACCAAGTAGAAACTTAAAAGAAAAAATGGCATTTTAGTTCACACTTTATTATCATTATTTTAGCGGATTTTTTCAGCATTCTGGTTATCTAACTTTCATTCTCAACTCTGCCATACTCCTTGTTGTGACCTCACAGCTACGCGTGAGCAAACGCGTGCGGTTTCATTTTCACGTCACAGACAAGCGAGGCAACGATGTATCACCCAAGACTGCGCGGTAATCACTACGATATGGGGCATCACTACGGCGCGTTACTGCACAAAAACGGCTTTCGCGTCAGCCAACTCCCTCAGGTAGACGAGCAATACAGGTCATTTATTACCTCATCTGAGGCAGTTGTGAACGAGGTTTATCCAGAAATTTGTCAAGAAGTACGCGGGTTTGCAGAAGGCTGCGAGGCTGACTACCTCGAGCTTATGGGCTTTCTACTGACCATCGGCGTGAGCCAGCCTGCACCGCACTGTAGTTGTTTTGCGGCACAGACAGACAGCGGCGTCATCTTTGGACGCAATCACGACTATTTCAAACAGACCAAAGCTTTTACCGAAAGTAGTCTTATTGTGCCAGACGGCTTTCATGCCTTTGTGGGTCAAGGGGACACGTTTGTTGGTAGGGAAGACGGCGTGAACGTGCGCGGGTTAGCGGTGGGCTACACCTTTGTGTACAGTCAAGCAGTACAACCGGGGATCAACTTTTTGTTAGTGATTCGGGGGTTGCTCGAGCGTTGCCAGACCGTCAGCGAGGCTATCACTTGGCTCGAGTCACTCCCTCTGTCCACCACGCAAAACTTTGTCTTAGCAGATGCTTCGGGTGATATGGCCGTTGTGGAAGCCACGCCCGGTCAAATAGTGGTACGGCGGCCGGAAGAGGGTACATCTTTTGTGGTTGCTACAAACAACTTTCAAACACCGTCCATGCGGAGCCGTCAACACAATGAAGACCGCAATTGGTATCAAGCTGAAACCCGTTACGACGGCATTTGCCAAGTCCTAGCGGGTCAAGCTGACAACCTCACCCTAACTGATGCACAAGATGTCCTCGCAGGTAAGTACGGGTTTGTTTGCCAGTACAACCCGCGCGGTGACTTTGATACGCTTTGGTCGGTGGTAGCCAACCTTGACACGTTGGAACTTACGCGTGCTGAGGGTAATCCAAAGCGGACACGTTACAAAGAAGATAAGAGGTTGGCTCGAGTGCATCCTTGCAAATGACTCTCGTGATCTCCAAAGTAATTCGGGTGGCCTAGCTTGCCTCAGCTAGGTCACAAATTGGCGATACTGTGCGATAATTTTTAGGTGTTTATTGCCCTGTTTCTTACCAATATCGTGAGTACCCTCTACATGACCGGGGTCATCTGGTTTGTGCAACTTGTTCATTATCCGCTGTTTAACCTCGTTGGCGAGGACAACTTTGTGCGTTATGAGGCGTTACACAACACGCGCACTGGCATTGTTGTGGCTCCGGCGATGTTGGCTGAGTTGGGCTCGAGCCTCCTGCTTGTCGTCCTCACATCCAGCATTCCCCGCTGGCAGACTGTAACTGGCCTCATCCTCACCTTGGGGTTGTGGCTATCAACGTGGCTTTTGCAAGTCCCTCAGCACACTATTTTGACAGCAGGGTTTGACGCAAATGCACACAGCTATTTGGTGAATAGCAACTGGCTACGCACTATCCTCTGGAGTTTACGTAGTGCCTTAGTCGTGTGGTGGCTTCTGCTACGTTTAGCAGATTAAGATCTAAACGAACATATACGCTGGAGTTGAGCCTGTAGGGTTCAATTACCTGTTCACTCATTTTTGCGTTTACGGTACACCAAACTCTCTGGCTTTCCCGGTACGTCGTCTAAGGTATCCACTAGGATCATACCCAACTTTTCCAAGACGTGAATCGAAGGTTTATTGTCAGGACGAACCAATCCGTAAACCTCTGGCAGGTTGAGGTCGTTAAAGATGTGATCTAGAACGGCTCGACCAGATTCAGTGGCAAATCCTTGACCCCAAAAGGCAGTATCAAAACGGTAGCCAAGGTTGAGTTTCTGCTCGTTCCCATAGGAATAGTAAGATGCGCTACCGAAACCAATTACATATTCAGGCTTAACTATTTGGGTAATTACCAATGTCCCAAAAGCATATTCATGCCAATGCTCAAGCCACTCCTGTAAAGTTGCGTGTGCCTTTTGTATATCTGGATAAGGTCCAGCAGGATTGTAAAGATTTGTTTGAGGATCACCGTAGATGTCAAAAAGACGTTGTACATCTGCCTTTGTTGGTTGGCGAAGGATAAGTCTCTCGGTTTGTAACATCAACATAGATGTTACCTAAAAAGATCTTGCTAACCAGCTAGCCCTTGTAACATAGACCGCACGACACTGCTAGCCCGCTCTGCTGCTTGGGGCATAAACACCCGAAAATCCACTTCGGCACTTCCGTCTGAGTCATCGCTAATGCTGCGGATGATGACAAACGGAATGTCCCATTTACAGCACACATGAGCGACGCTGGCTCCTTCCATCTCGGCACAAGCTGCACCAAAGGTTTCTAGCAACCAGGCTTTTTTGTCACTGTCGGCAATAAATTGGTCGCCCGTGGCAATGGTTCCTACGTAAGCACTCACTTCATCCAAGTTAGAGGCTGCCGCGTGGGCTAGGGCGCGCAGGGTGTCATCAGCGTCCCAGCGGATGGCATCGCCTGGAATTTCGCCGCTGGCGTGACCTAAGGCAGTCACGTCAACATCGTGCTGAACAGCATCTTGACTTATAACGATGTCGCCAACTTTGAGATCGGCGGCTACTGCACCTGCCACACCTGTAAAAATGATGTGGGTTGCACCCTGTTGAATTAAGAGTTGGGTGAGCACAGCAGCATTGACCTTGCCAACGCCGCACTGCGCAATGATGACGGGCAAGCCTTCCAAAGTTCCTATAAATAATACAAACCCAGCTTGTTCGTGTTCTTGCCTGTCAGTGAGGTCCTCGAGCAACATCTTCACTTCTTCGGGCATAGCGCCAATAATGCCAATTTTCATGTCTAAATTATACTGGTTTGAGGTTGTTGACAGTGCGTTATCTTCAAACAGTTTGATCTGGATAGAGGAGAAAGGGAGACAGGGGGAAAGGGAGATGTTGTTAGATGCTACCCACACAGGTATCACGGCATCGTGGAGTTTTAAGATGGGTTATGCCTAGTCAGGTTGTGGCGGACTGGCTTCATCTAGCAATGACACGAGATGCTGTTACAAGCGTCTTGCACCTTAGCGTCTTACACCTTGTTATCAGATGATGGGGAAAGAGAGAAGGGGTGAAAGGGCGAAGGGGAGATTCCATCAGC
>JBCCBI010000033.1:0-21033 GCA_039034155.1 Deinococcota bacterium
AATCAGCTAAAACTGAACTTCAAAATCTTGATTATGAGATTTCAAAAGTACACCCTTATTAACGTTAGAAAGTTTAACTGTCTAGTTCCACAGTGCTATCAAAAAATCCAGAATAATCTGCGTATACGCGCCAGTCTTTGATTTTGTCACCCTCAAAGCGGTAAATGTCCGTACAAGGAACAATGATAGCTGTGTTGTCCTGAAGGCGTTTGAAGTGCGAGTCAACTTCGATAATAACCGTGTTGTCGTGCTCGAGCATAAGACGTGGTGAGTGACCTTCCCAGCGAACATATTGATCCTGCCAAGTCATGTAGTCTCGAATGCCAGCGAGGCCGTAAACAGGTTGGCGCGCACCAACTCTGTATGCCACATTCTCTGTAAAAAAGGCTTCAGCTTGTGACCATGCTTTGGTGCCAACAAGTTTTTCCATCTTTTCAATCGCTTGAATTCTAGCTGAGTTCATCATGTCCCCCTACAAAGCAAAAAAGTGTTATCAAGTGTGTTTGATCAAAACATCTTCAACAACGTCAACTTTAAAAATCATACGATTCCAGTGTCACAGTACATCATTGGTTAACACACGAATGAGTTTCAAAAACGGCGTTTGGTAAAATGAGAACGTGAAACTCCTCCATACTGCCGACTGGCACGCCGGGCGCACCCTCAAAGGGGTCAACCGCACCCCAGAAATTCATGACGCCCTGCAGGAAATTGCCGAACTCGCCAAGGTTGAAGCGGTGGACGCCATCCTCATCGCTGGCGATGTTTACGACAAACCCACCCCACCCGCAGATGCCGAAGCCGCTGTCTACGACTTTTTTGTGGGCGTGGCCGAAGCGAATATTCCCAGCATCGTCATTGCCGGAAATCACGATTCTGCCGGGCGGCTAGATGCGGCAGGTAAGCTGCTTGGACGCGTGGGCGCACATGTTCTCGGCAATGTCAAAGTGGCGGAGCAAGGTGGCGCGTTTACGTGGCAACTGGGTGATGAAACCTTGCAAGTTGCGGCGCTCCCGTTTATTTCTGAGCGGCGCTTGGTAAAACTAGGCGATGTTTTAGATGCTGACCCCGGCAAGTGGCGGCAGCGCTACCAAGAAGGTATGAAAGCACTGGTGGATAACCTCACAAAAACGTTTCGGGAGGATGCCGTTAACCTGCTGATGATGCACACCACCATGGAAGGTGCTGAGCTAACTAACTCTGAATATCAGTTTTATTGTACGGAGGATTACACCGTCAGCCACACGATTATTCCGGATAGTTGCAACTACGTGGCGCTTGGACACATTCATAAAGCGCAGCCGATTAAAGATTACGCGGGCAATGGTGGGCGCTACGCCGGAAGCCTGTTGCAGTTAGATTTTGGCGAAGCGGGTAACGACAAATCCGTGTTTGTGGTGGAGGCGAAGGTGGGCCGTCCAACCAAGTTACTGAAGCAGTACGATATAAGCTCAGGGAAAAAGCTCAAGCAAATGTCGGTGAAGTTGGAGGAATTAGAACGCCGCACCCCTGAAATCCTCGGCTTTGATGGCTATGTGAAACTCGCCATCAGCTTAGATAGTCCTGTACCTGGACTCAAAGACCGCGTGCGCCGCGAGCTGCCCAACGTGCTGGATATTGCGGTGCGCCTTCCCGAACGCGCCCGTGAACATGTCACTGGTGTGGACTTTCAAAAGGTGTCGATGCTCGAGGCATTTGAGCAATATTACAGTGAAGGCCGTGACGGCAATTTGAGCGATGACTTGCGGCAAGCGTTCCGTGACCTTTACGAGCAAGTGACGACAAGTTGAGGGTGCTTAGATGAAACCACTCAAGCTCGAGCTATCCGGCTTTGGCTGCTTCCGACAAGCCACCGAAATTCCCTTTGATGATTTAGGTTTGTTTGCGATTGCTGGGCCAACTGGCTCAGGCAAAAGCACCATTCTAGACGCCATCACCTACGCGCTGTACGGGCAGACGCCGCGTTTGGGTAGTCGCGGGTTAGACGTGCTCATTAGCCCCGGCCTCGACCAACTTCAGGTGACGCTCAGTTTTGATGTGCCAGCAGGCACCTACCGCGTGGGGCGCAGTTTGCACCGCACGGCTAAGCGCACGGAGGCACAAGCGCGGCTAGAAACGCCACACCCAGATACCGCAGGCAAGTGGAAAGTTGTCCCCGACACCGAAAAAGTGCGCGCGCTTAATGACCGGCTTGTAGACATCATCGGCTTAGATTATGACGGCTTTACGCGCGCGGTGCTGCTCCCGCAGGGTGCGTTTGATACCTTTTTGCGGGGCGATGCCAAAGCGCGCCGCCGTTTGTTGGTCACACTTTTAGGCATTGAACGCCTCGAGACCATGCAGCGTTTAGCAGGTGAACGCGCCAAAGATGCCAAGCAAGCCTTGCAAAATATTTACGTGCGGCTCGAGGAAGACTACGCGGGTGCCACCCCCGAACGTTTAGACGAGGTTGCCGCAGAACAAGCAGACCTAACTAGCCAGCAACAAGACGCCCAAGACAAGCTCGAGCATCTCAATACAAGTCTCCAAGAACTTGATGCCTTAAAAGCCTTAACCGACGAACTTACTAGCGTGCAAACGGAATACGACGACCTCACCTCCAATGCCAAAGGTCACGAAGCTAATCAAATGAGGCTCGAGCAGGCTGAACGGGCAAGTCTCTTAAAACCTCAGCTACAACTGCTAACTACCCGTCAGGCTGAATTTGATGACGCACAAAAAGAACTCAAGAGGCTCGAGGCTGCTCAGAAAGCATCACAATCCACTCGTGATAGCGCTCAACAAGCAGCAGATGAAGCTACTCAAGCGGCTAAGCAATTACCTGAGCTAGATGCCAAGTTGCGCAAGTTGGAGACAGCTAACGACTTACTCGAGCAACTCAGTGCCCGTGGTGGCGGTTTAGACAATGCTTCTCATTCTGTGGATAATGTTGTTTACAGCGAACAAGCGTGGCAAGCGTATCAATCTTTAGCTAATCACGTTCCGCAACTTACTCGAGCTGAGGCTGATTTAGCGAGTAGTCAAGGACGTTTTGAAAAACTTGAAAAGGAACTGAAAGCTGCTCAAGACACGCTCGAGCAAACTCAACAAATGCTCAACGCTCAAGGTGATATTGAGAAACAACGTGCTGAACTTGACACACGCGTGCAGGAAGTGGATAAAGCTGTGACCTTGCTCGAGCAACTCACCGTACGGGGTGGAAAATTAATATCAATATCTGACCAGTCTGACCAGTCAGATATTATTTATAGTGAGCAAGCGTGGCAAGCACATCAGGATTTAACGGCGCAACTTCCCAACCTCGCAAGCGTAGGGCGAGACCACACGCTTGCGCAACAAACTCTACAAACTAGCCGACAGATACTAACAGAGACAACCTCAACTGTGACGGCGTTAGAGGCTGACCTGACGACGCTCGAGCAAGCTGGCAAAGATGCCAAAGCTACCTTTGAACAAGCTGATGCCGACTTAAACGCTGCCCGTGTTGCCAACCAAGCAGCAGCAGTACGCATGCATTTGGTAGCGGGAGAGCCTTGTCCAGTGTGTTTGCAAACCGTGCAGATGGTTCCAGAGCAAGAAGATAATGATTTGGTGGCGCTCGAGCAACGCCGCAGCAAAGCCGAGCAAACACTCCTTGCTAAGCGCGAAGACTACCGTGCCAAAAGTAGTGATCTGAAATTAACTCGGGAACGGCTCGCCGGTTTACAAGCTGATGTTAGCACCCAAGAAGAGGCTGTTAAAGCGTCTGAGAAGGTGTTAGCTGAAGCGCAAGTACTGTTTATTGAGGCGGGTTGGGTTACAGCTAAAACACTTGATACCGTTCAAGATGTCGCTAAACAACGTCGTGAGGCATTGCTAGCTAGCCTCGCTGGTAGCATCACCCAAGTGACGGATGGACGTGACCCCAGTGAGGTTCGGGCTGAGATACTCAACCAAAAACGGAAGCTCGAGGCAGCTTTCAAAAAGGCGCAAGATGCTGTGAACAGTACGCAACGTGCGATGGATAAAGTGCAAACGCAGCTCGAGCAAACCGCAAGCCAAGTGACTGAGCAGACTGTCAACGTCAACCAAGCTCGCGAGCAGCTATCTGAGCTTATTAAAACGCATATAAAACCTGCAGGTTTACTTAAGGAGTGGACAGCCAAACGCCTTAAGACACTCACACCAGACGAGTTAACAGCGGATGTTGACGCCGTCAAACAGCATTTGCTGGGAAGTTTGGCAGCACGTGTTTTGGACATCACAGACGGTCAAGACCCAGCTCAAGCCGCTGAGACGCTGCAAACTCAAAAGCAAACGCTGGAAGCAACCCAACAACAAACGCAAGATGCCGTCAACAGTGCCCAACGTGAGTTAGATAAAGTGAACACACAGCTCGAGCAACACACAAGCTATCTAACCAGAGTCAAAGATGATGTCACTAACGCACAGAAAAGTTTAGATCGTGCCCTTAATAAGGCTGATTTTGCAGACGTTGCTACGTTACAAACTGCCTTGCTCGAGGACACTGAGTTAGTCGCCTTACGCGAGCAAGTTCGCCAAACACAAGCTAGTCAAGCCCGTTTAAGTGAACGACTAGCAGCCTTGCACAAACAACTTGCTGGGCGTACCTTTGAGAGTGATGTTTACGCGCAAACCCAACTCGCTAAAGATGATTTAGGTAAGCGTGTTTCAGAGTTGCAGCAGCGATTAGGCGCGCTCGAGCAGCAGCACGCCACCCTCAGCGAACAACTGGCGAAAGCTGGGAACTTGCGTGAGCAACTTCCTGCGCTCGAGTCCACTATGAACATCTACCAACAACTCAACCAAGATTTGCGTAGCGACAAGTTTCAAGAGTTTTTGATTACCCGCGTACAAAGTCAATTGGCAGTTAGAGCCTCAGCCATTATTCGGGAGGTCAGCGAGGGGCGCTACGATCTGCGTTTGATTCATGGTGACTATCACGTGCTAGACGCATGGAACGCTGGCGAAATGCGCAGCACTAAAACGCTGTCGGGTGGTGAGACGTTTATTGCTAGTTTGGCGTTGGCGCTGGCACTCTCCGATACAGTTGCTAGCGGCACAAGTTTGGGTGCACTGTTTTTAGATGAGGGCTTTGGCACACTAGACAGTGACGCACTCGAGGCAGTCACCCAAGTGCTCGAGAACCTCTCCGCTGAGGGGCGCATTGTCGGCATCATCACTCACGTCAAAGAATTGACTGAGCGCTTACCGCAGCGCTTACTGGTGCAAAAAGGGCCGGATGGCTCGACGGTAGACTGGGATTGATGCTCTTTCCGGTTAATTCGTTAACAAATTAATCCACCTAGAAGGTGTAGAAACAGCTACCGATGCAGGTGGGAACGGCATAAAGCCCGTAGGGGGTTATAAAGTGTTTAATCGGAATCGGTATAAACACGTTAAACTAGAGGTATGACACAACCTCAACCAAGTGGCGCGCCAACTTCTGCAGATGACTGGATTCGCATCTTGGACTTGCACCCTCATCCAGAAGGTGGGCATTACCGGCAGGTGTATAGGGCTACCCAGATCATCACCCAGGCCAATTTGCCTGTCCATTTTGCGGGCGATAGGGCTGCTGCAACTGTTATCTATTTTCTTTTGAAAGAGGGTGAAATTTCAGCGTTTCACCGCCTGCAAGCAGATGAGCTCTGGCATTTTTATATGGGGTGTCCGCTAGAAATACATGTTATTACTTTGGATGGTGGATATGAGTGCCTCGAGCTTGGTTTAGATGTCGCGAATGGTCAACGTCCAGTTCAGGTGATTCCTGGTGGCGTCTGGTTTGGAGCCTGTTTTAAACCCTCGGCAAGTACAGACGAATCTGTACCGGCTTCAGACCGTTTCACGTTGATTGGTTGCACCGTTACACCCGGCTTTGACTTTGAGGATTTTGAGTTAGCTGAACAAGAAACACTGTTGCAAGATTTTCCAAGACATCACAACATCATCAAACAGTTGACGCTGTAATTGGTGTCATTAACGTTATAAATGAGCTGAGCTTGCACTATTACTGAGAATGATTGCACTGAGAATGATTGCACTGAGGACGGCTGCGTTTGAGTACGTGGTACTTGTGTGATGTAGAGATGGTATTGATGCTCGTGGTCTAGCCTATCTATCCTCGTCCTAAAGCGCGTCCCTTGACATGAAGCTAGCTTAGCCGAAAAGATAGAACCATTGTGACGATACTTGTGCCACTGGGTGCGGTTGTTGTGGGCATTGCCGCACTAATCTGGGGCAGTAATTTTTTAATCGATAATGCCAGTATTCTGGCGCGGCGTTTGGGTGTTAGCAGTTTGCTGATTGGGCTTACTGTAGTTGCGTTTGGGACGAGTGCGCCTGAGCTAGCTGCCAGCATTGCTTCGGCACTGGAAGGTTTGCCAGATCTGGCAATGGGCAATGTCATTGGCTCTAATACGGCAAACTTGGCACTGGTTATGGCGGTTGCTGGGCTTATTTATCCCCTCACGGTTGACCGCAAGCTCATCAGACGCGATGTCATCATGATGCTGGTAACAAGTGTCCTTATTATGGTGGTGACATGGGATGTCAACGGTGACGGTCTAGGGCAGATTACACGGCTCGAGGGTCTCATGATGGTTGCGCTACTACTTGGCTACGTGAGTATGCTCATCCGCAATGATGATGTGTTGCATAACGATGTATTGGATAACGATGTGTTGGATAACGACGTATCCGCTAGCGGCCTACCTGCTGATGGATCATCACGTGCAGCTCAACAAGACAATACGCTTATACAGGAATCCTCCGACACCCAAAATGACATCTTGTGGAAGGCGATTAGCTTAGCGCTATTAGGCATTGCTTTGCTTGTGGGTGGCGCTAATTTACTCGTTTATGGTGCGTCGGTGCTGGCTAGCCGGTTTGGCATCAGCGAGCGGGTTATTGGCGTAACCGTTGTTGCTGTGGGGACCAGTTTGCCCGAGTTAGCCTCCTGCATTGCCGCCGCCCTCAAACGTCAAGGTGACATGATTGTAGGTAACTTGGTAGGGTCAAACATTTTTAATGTACTGTCTATTATCGGCATCACGTCCGTTGTCAGACCCTTGGTACTAGCGCCAGAAAGTGGCAACATGGACTTTTGGGTGATGCTTGGAGTGTCGGCCTTAACAGGAGGATTACTGGTATTTCGGCCGCGTTTTGGGCGCCGTCACGGACTCACGATGTTAAGCATCTACAGTGTCTACATCAGCTATATTGCCTTGACACGCTTTACGGGTTAGCAGAAAGCCTCAGCCTAGTTCTTCCCAGCGCGACGTATGCTGACGATTTGTCGAGCGGTTACCGTATTGGTAGCGCCAAACCTCAGCGGCAAGATGCATTTGTACATCGGTGCGGCTGTTGCCCGCAGGCACACGGCGCGTTTCAATGAACCCCACCTTTTTAAAGCAAGCTTGCGCGCGCAGGTTATCAGCAAAGGTGTGAAGGCGTATCTCATCTAAACTAAGGGTCGTAAACGCGTGGTGTAAAAGCGCTTTAATGGCCTCTGTGCCGTAACCTTTACCCCAATAGCGGCGTTCGCCGATAATAATGCCAAGTGTGGCTGAGCGTTTACTGAGGTCGTATAGCTCAATTGTACCGATATACTCGCCATAGTCAGCAGGATTTGACGTCAAGCTACCGTTGTCATTCAACGTGACAGTCAAATTAAGTGAGGCAGTCCGTGAATCATCACGTACTGATGTCTTAACAGCGCTTAGCTGTTGAGCTGAGTTTGGAGGGTGTGCATTGGCATCTGATTCGTCTGGCTCGAGCGGTGCCACATTAAAAATCCCGTAAGTTTGCCGGTCAGCACGGCGACTGTCTGCTTTAAGCACGCGGCGCAGCAACCATAACGGCATCCGACTAGGAGGTGTGCCGTTCAAATGAGCAATTTCTGGGTCTTTAAAGTGATTGTGAACGCGCCGCCAAGCTTTGTTGTCAAGTTGCGTAAGCGGCCTCAGCACAATGCGCCCATAGCGAATTTCGCTACTATCGCCTTCTGTACTGGTTTGGGGCTTGTCTTTCTCGCGTAACACGTCTATAACCAGTATACGCTTTCAACAGCCTAGGATGTGGTCTAAGATGCTAAATCTTTCCATCACTAACCTAAGCTGTAAACACCCAAGCAAGCAAGTTGCGCGTTAGACTAGGGTTATGTCAGACAATTATGCCGACCCAAACGCGGGCAGCGCGGCCTCTCAGGTCGATGTACTAGGGCGTTTTACAGACAAGTTTAAGGAGCTTAAAAAGGCAATCTCGAGCATTATCGTAGGGCAAGAGCAAGTTGTTGAAGATTTGCTTATTGTCGTGCTAGCAGGCGGTCATGCGCTTATTGAAGGTGCGCCGGGGCTAGGCAAAACCCGCTTGGTACGCACCTTTGCAGAAGCCACCCAGCTCAGTTTTGGGCGGGTGCAATTTACCCCTGACCTTATGCCCGCAGACGTTACGGGCACCACTGTACTCAACCGTGACGAAAGCACACCGGACATGCGCTTTGTCTTTCAGCCGGGACCAGTTTTTACGAACGTGCTACTGGCGGACGAAATTAACCGGGCCACGCCCAAAACCCAATCTGCTTTGCTAGAAGCCATGCAAGAACGGTCGGTCACCGTGTCGGGTGAGCAGCACGCACTGCCAACACCGTTTATTACGCTAGCCACCCAAAACCCGCTCGAGATGGAAGGGACTTACCCTTTACCCGAAGCGCAACTTGACCGCTTTTTGTTTAAGATTATGATTTACCGCCCTAACCAAGACACCCTCAAGCGCATTTTACGCACCACGACAGGCACAACCGAGGGTAGCATTTCGCCGATTTTTAGTCGTGAAGAACTTTTGGAGTATCAACAGCTACTGCGGGCTGTGCCAATTGCCGAGCGGGCGCTGGAATACGTGGTGCAACTTACTGAGGCAAGTCATAACCATCCACTATTACGTCTAGGAGCTAGTCCACGTGGTGCACAAGCGATGGTGTTGGCGGCCAAAGGCTACGCACTCACGGCTGGGCGGCCAAATGTAGAACTTGAAGACATCCGCCGGGCCATGTTACCTGCCTTGCGGCACCGCCTGTTATTGGGCTTTGAGGCTGAGGTGGAAGGGCGCAATGTGGATGATATTGTGCTCGAGCTACAACAACAACTTGATCAAGTCAGCGCGTAACGCCTGTGACTAGTACCCTGTGATTAGCACCCGTACCCGCGCTTTACTTGACCGCTACACGCTGGCCTCAAAAGCGCTATCCGTTACCTCTGGTGAGCGCAGTGCTAGTGAAGCGGGGCAAAGCGTGGAGTTTTACGACTTTCGCCAGTATCAACCCGGTGACGAACTACGCTATGTGGACTGGAAGGTGTACGGGCGCACGGGGCGGCTTTACACGCGCCTCTTTCAAGCGGAACGCACCATGAGTATTCACGTGCTGCTGGACACCAGTGCCAGCATGGGCGTCGGCAACAAAGCGCGCTACGGACGCATTTTGGCACAGCTTTTAAGTTACGTGGCGCAACTTGACGCCCGTTGTCAGGTGCATTTGTTTGACTCGAGCCAGTCCCTCCCCGCCACCACCCGCGCGCACATTCCGGCGTTATGGGAGTTTATTGAGGCAGCCCCGGTGTTGCGCGGTGAAGCCTACACACCCGCAACCTCGATTCAAAATTTTGCGTTATCCCACAGCTTGAGGATGGGCGCTGGTTTGGTGCTAGTGATTTCCGATTTACTCGACGAAACGCCCTTACGCACGCCGCTGGTAGCCTTGCGTACCAAAGGCTTTGACGTGAGCTTTTTACAGGTTATGGCAGATGAAGACGTATCACCCTCACCCGAGCGCTTACAACTTATTGATGCTGAACTGGGCACCAAGTTAACGGTTAATCCAGATGAGGTGAGCCTGTACCGCGAGCGAGTGCGGGCGTTTTTGGAGATGACTAGGGCTACCATTTTGCAAGCCGGCTTTCGGCATGTGCTGCTCACGATTCACGAACAAGCTGATGACGACCTCGAGCGTCAAGCGTTTGCTGCCTTAATTCGTGAAGGCATGTTGGTTAAACGCTAGTTGACGATCTAGCAAAGGAGCAGGCGGGAAAGGGAGATTTCATCAGCGACAGCCTAAACTCACCGTAACGCATGTATCACGACATCGCGAGATTGTTATAAAAACTTAGGTAAAAACTCTGATAACGTTGATGATATGACACTCTTGATGCAAATGTTGAGATTATCAAGTTTAATACCACGTTGATAATCTAGCTACTGAATGCCAGAGGATACTACTAGCTATGTCACTCACATCATCTTCAACATCCTCAGACGCGCGTAATATCCCCGTCTGGTTAGCTGATGGTTTAGCGGCGTTAAGCGTTGTGCTGGTGCTCATTCCGCAGTCACTTGCGTATGCTGAACTCGCCGGGATGCCGCCTCACTACGGGCTGTATGCTGCCGCCCTACCGCCGATTGCAGCGGCGTTTTTTGCCTCGAGCATCTACCTCCAAACTGGCCCCACCGCACTCACTGGCATTCTCACCTTTGGGGCGTTAGCTAGTGTGTTTAGTCCAGCAAGCTCTGAGTTTGTGCTGGCAGCATCCCTTTTGGCACTTGCGGTTGG
Source organism: Deinococcota bacterium (assembly GCA_039034155.1). Classification (GTDB taxonomy): domain Bacteria; phylum Deinococcota; class Deinococci; order Deinococcales; family Trueperaceae; genus JBCCBI01. Next base: position 10,604 of record JBCCBI010000033.1, read on the forward strand.
ACTGTGGCGGGTTGCCATTGGCGTATTTAAGCTGGGTGCCATTGCCTATTTTATGTCTCAGCCAGTGTTGCGCGGGTTTACTACGGCAGCAGCGCTATTAATTATCAGTTCGCAGTTGCCGTCTGCTGTGGGCCTGTCTCCGCCTTCGGGAACGGTGGTAGAAGAACTTTTGTGGACGCTCACGCGGGCCTCGAGCTGGCAACCGTTGGCACTCCTCATGGCGGGTCTGAGTGCTGTCATTATCATCATCTCTAAGCGGCTTTCGCCCTTACTACCGGGGGTGTTTGTGGCAGTTGTGGTGACAACAGTGCTAAGCGTATTCGTCAATTACAACGGACCGATTGTGGGCAGTGTGGATGTTGCCCGTGTGCCTATCACCTTGCCGTGGCAGGTCATGCGTGACCTTGCTACGGAAGCCTCATGGTCAGCCTTCTTTGAATTGCTCCCACAACTTCTCATAAGCGGCCTGGTCATTGCTGTGGTGGGCTTTGCAGAGGCAACCTCGATTGCGCGGGCGTTTGCTGCTGAAACTCGCAGCCGTTGGAACCCCAATCAGGAGTTCATAAGTCAGGGCGTTGCTAACTTAGCCTCGAGCCTTGTGTCTGGGTTTCCGGTCGGTGGGTCGTTTTCACGCAGCGCACTGTCTCGCACGGCAGGTGCCAAAAGCCGTTGGAATGGAGCTATCACAGGAGCTCTCGTGTTCGCTGCCCTCCCGCTGATGCCACTTCTAGCGCGCTTACCTAATGCGGTACTTTCTGCCATTGTCATTGTGTCGGTTAGTAAACTGGTGCGCTTTAAGCCGATGCTGACCCTCTGGCGCTTATCCCGACCGCAGTTTGTGACGGCCTGGCTCACGTTTGTGGCCACGCTGCTACTGTCTCCCCGTTTGGACTACGCCATTTTGGTGGGCATTGGGGCGAGTTTGCTGATTCACTTGTACCGTCAAATGCAGCTTACGGTCACAAGTTATTACGACGACGACAGCCTCTATGTGGTGCCGTCTGGCGTGTTGTGGTTTGGGTCAGTGCAACGTTTTGAAGATGCGGTGGACAGATTGCTTGCAAGTGACGTAAGTATCTCGAGCATCGTCATTGACGGGCGCAGTTTGGGTCACGTGGATTTAAGTGGCGCAATGGCGATTGTCGACAGCTTGCAAGATGCACAAGCAAGCGGCATCAGCATTGAAATTCAGGGTTTATCTGAGCGGATGATGCGGATTATTGACGAACTGCGGCTCGAGCAGCATTAGGGCACGGCTCGAGCATACCGAGCATTAGGGCGCGGCTCGAGCACGTGCAGGTCGGCTTCAGTTAGTCTACGGTTAGTCTACGTATTCAAACCCTGGTGGCGCAGGCACGCGCCGGGCGATACTACGACTACTTGGTACAGGTTCGCCGTCTTCAAGAAAGTCAAGGGTCTGTAACTGCTGACTCACCCAACTCATGCCTGGTCCATCGTGATAGTGCACCCCACTTGTGCCACCATGTGTTTGTGAGGGGCGAATGGTGTAAATGCCTTGTCTCGAGCCGTCTAAGCGGAAATTCTCTTGTGTGTCAGACGGAATAAATACACCTGCTTGAACTTCTAAATTCACCCGCACGTTGTCAGGCATCACATCGTTAAGGTCTTTGAGGCTAAGTTGCCCTGAGACTTCAATGCGGTTACAAGGACTGCCTGAAGCTAGTGGAAATGGGCGCATAAAGCTTTGTCTGTCGTAGTAGTCCTGAATAGAGGGCTCGTGATCGTCCCACCAGACTAAGCAGATGCCGTCAAATGAGATGGCATAGTCAAAGCTAATATCCGGCTTATTGAACAGCAGCAAATTCATCCAGACTGTGCCGTGCGAGTGACCCACGGTGATAACCCGCGTAGGATTGTCAAAGCCGTCAATCCAATCGTTGTAGACGTTCTCGAGGTAAGCCTCAGCTTCAAGATAGCCCACAGGGGGATCGTCAAACACGCTGGGAACATCTGCCGATAAACGTGCAGCATAGCTCCGGTATTCCACATTGTAACCTTCTGCTTGTAAGGTGCTCTGCAATGTTTGAAGTGTCCGCGCGCCAGCATCAAGGTAAGCTGTATTTTCTTCTGGCGCAGCACACACCAGCACACCACAACGACCAGCAAACCCAATAATCACCACATCGGGGGTCCCGTTCGGGCGTAAATTTGGCGCGTTAATCACAACCTCTTGAGTTGTACTAGCAGACGCGCCGTCATCATCTGTAACCGTAAGACGCACGCTAAACGTGCCTGCTTGGGCATAGCGGTGGCTTGTCTGTACGCCGTCTACGGCACCACCTTCGCTACTTGTGCTATCCCCAAAGTCCCAGCGATATTGTTGGATGCTACCGTCTGAGTCAGTGGACGTGCTTGCATCAAATGCAATTGTAGGCGAGTTGATTACATCTACTGTAAACGCCGCTGTGGGTATTTGGTTAGGGTCAGGGTTGTCTATGACCGTAATGGGAGTTTCAAGTTCGGTCGTAAGTTCCCCATCTGAAAGTATGACCGAGAGCGTATAGCTACCCGCTTGCGCAAATGTGTAGTCGAGTGTGCTGGTCGTTTCGTCTAGGGCTGCGCCATCCACTTGCCAGCTTAGGGTGATAGCATCGCCATCTGGGTCGCTAGCCGTGACGGTAGCACGAATATCTAACGGTGCTTGCCCGCTGCTGGGTGTAACCGAAAGTTGTCCGCTGGGTGCGCGGTTAATAGGTGCAGGGTCAGAGGTGCTCGAGCAAGCAACAAGGATCATTCCCAACAAACCACAAAATATACGTGAACGCATTAGTTGATGTAATCTCATTGCAGTTTATTCTAAAGCAACAAAGTCAGCAGATGTGCTTGTCGAAAGGTCATAAAAGAGTTTCTTCAGACTTCGCCACACGGTTTTGGTAAATATCGTATTTGTATTGCATGTCTTCAAGTCGCATAAACGCTGCCTGTGCTAACCGCGCGTCGCGTCCTCGAGGTAATTCGTAGATGTAACGCGCCAACCGTGCCAACCACCAAACGAGCATGACATGCCTGTAAACAAACACTGTTTTTGCGAGTTCAGGTATGTCCATGTTATGCACATAAGTCTCAATAAGGTGATGCCAACGCATGTCATCAACATCGAGATAACTTGGGTGCGTCGTCAACTCAGCTAGTTCAAAAAGTGGATTTCCCCAACCGCTGTTCTCCCAATCAACTGAATAGAGCTTATCTGCTTGCCAAATAAAGTTGAGGATATTGCTGTCTGTGCGGCACAGACAAGGGTGTTGATGCAATTTGGAGATGTTGAGCTGCGACACTCTAACAGCAGTATTGATGAGTTCTTGAGAAGCGGGAAACTTAGCGAGTTGTATGTTGATGAGGTTGATGGCGTCATCCATTGAGAAAGCGGTTAATACAGCGGGCTGAAGGTTCGTTTGATGCTGGCTACGCAACGTGTCTGGTGTGATGCTGTGGATGGTGATGAAGTGCTCGAGCAACCTCTCCCAATCCCTATCCGTTACAGGTGGCTGCTGCTTAACCTCGCCCTCGAGCCAGGTTTGCACGGTAGCTGGATACACAAATGCTGTTGTGTTCAAATAAAGTGCTTGCGGCGCAAGTGCGTAACCTGCCTGCTGGATAGCTTGCAAGGCATAATACTCGCGTGCTGCCCGCTGGCGTTCGTCTCGAGGTGTAAATTTGATAGCAACTTGTTGATGGCCTCGCACCGCTTTGTAGAGCAGGTTATTGGCACCACCTGAAACTCGCTGATAATGCCAATCAGATGTGTGACCTTGCTGCAGGAATTCTTGTGAGACAAGGTGAGCCAGTACATCTTCAAACACGTTGATTCAAGTGTATTTCCCCAAAGCTAATAACGCTTTCGCTTCGCCCGTTTTGCAAACGCCCGCGGCCGCCGCGCACTGGGTGTCTTTTCAACTTTGAGCTTGTAAGCTTTGGCAACTTGGTAAGCCCGCTGCCCTTGCATGGCAATAAGCCCTTTTTTGGTTTTTCTGAAGACTTTAAGTTGCCCAGCGTCGTCTTTTTCAATCACAAACGTATACCCACTATAGCGAAAGCGGATTTCCTCAGAGTCGTGTTGAGGCTGTTGTTGTTCGTCGGACATTGTATGCACCTCTTTGTTAACTCATATCTGGTAACTCGTGTTTGGCAACTATGTGTTGTGGTACATATATGCAGACATCTGAATACAAATTAGCTTGTAGATGCTAGTAATATCGCGTGTCGATAGGTTGATGACCTCAAGTTAAGTATAGCTTGCTGAAAACCGCATCAATTTCTGAGACAATGCGTAGTGATAAGGAATGAGACTTTGTTTCATCACATATTGCAGCTCAGCTTACGGTTTCGAGGGCGAGAATGCTTCTCCAGAACACGAATATAACTACTTTAAAGGTAACTTCATCAAATCTCCATATTTCCCGAATCAAGCGTTGACAGGCTTGGGCGATAGTAAACTTGCGCAGTTAATCTGCAAACCACGTTTAACCACGTCTAACGTCAAGATTTAATCACATGCTGCGCGCCCCTAAGCACCCTGAGGAGAATTCATGCGCAATCTTATTAGTTTTTTTATTCGTAGATACGTGATGGCCATTGCCATCTTTGGGGCTATGGCGCTGTTTGGCGTTATTAGTTTGCAAAGTCGCGGCATTGAGTTTTTTCCAGATATTTCTCTTCCTATTGTAACCGTAACAACCGTTTACCGGGGTGCTACACCTGAAGAAATGGCTAGGGATGTCTCTGAGGTCATTGAGGATGAACTCATTACCATTCCCAACATTGCGACTGTGAGTTCGTCCAATTTTGACGGCCTCAGTTTAGTGATTGCTGAATTTGAATTTGATGTAGATGTAGATGAAGCAGCGATCTCGGTAGATCAAAAAGTGAGTGCGATCACTGGGCTTTTACCCGAAAATGCGGACGCACCAACGGTTGATAAATTTGACCCAACAGACGCGCCTGTGTTGAGTTTTGTGGTGCTAGCACCGGGTGAAGACCTGCTGGACGTTCAAGATTTTGCAGAAGATACTCTTGAACCTGCACTCTTGCAAGTGCGCGACGTTGCCCAAGTAAGTGTGGTCGGGGAGACTGAACGGCAAGTGTTTGTGTATTTAGAGCCGGACTGGCTCGAGCGCTACGGCTTAAGTGCCCTAGCTGTGAACAACGCCATTCAGCAAGCTTCCTCTGACCAATCTGCTGGGGATATTTCTATTGCCGGGCAGCGTTCGCTAATTGCCAGCAAAAATAGCTTTACCAGCGCGCAAGACGTAAGTGAGGCCCTAATTGATTCAACTACGGGTTTGCGCGTAAGCGATGTCGCTGTGGTGCGTGAAGGCCACGAAGAAATCACCAGTTATACCCGTTTCAACGGACAATCTGCCGTGCTTGTGGAAGTGCGCCAAGCCTCTGGCAGTAACTCTGTAGCTGTTGCTAACGACGTTCTGGACGCACTAGCTGAATTTCAACTCCCAGAGGGCTACAGTACAGAGGTTGTATTAGACGCTGCCAGCTTCACCGAAAGTATGGTCAGTAACACCACCAACTCCATTATTCAAGCGGTCATTGCAGTTGCTCTAGTAACCTTATTTTTCTTGGGACGTTTAGGGTCAACATTTTCGGTAGCACTAGCGATTCCACTTACGATGGCGGGTGCGTTCATCTTCATGCAGTTTGTGGGCCTAGATATTAACCTTATGACGCTGGTTGCCATCACCGTAGCTGTAGGGATTGTGGTGGACGACTCAACCGTGATTGCTGAAAATGGTGAAAAACGCCTCGCTAAAGGCCTCAAACGTAAAGATGCTGCACTCGAGGGAGCAGGTGAGGTTGCTAACGCCGTGCTTGCGTCTGCACTGGCGCTTTTAGCTGTATTTGTGCCGCTCTCGCTACTTCCTGGCGTGGTTGGACAGTTTTTTGCTAATTTTGCGTTGGTCATGGCGGCAACCATTGTAGTGTCTTACTTTGAAGCTATGTTTTTCTTGCCTGTGCGTCTTGCTTATTTGCCTAACCCACTGCCAGCTAGTTGGCGTGATCTAGCGGGCGCGCCTAGGCGTATTGGTGGCGACATCCTCTGGGGGCTTAGGTTGTACCTCAAACCCTTAGTTTGGGTGGTCCTTGTCGTTGCAGGGCTTATTATGCGTCAGCAGTTTGGGCTTTTAGCGTTAGCGGTGCTAGCGGCTCCATTTGCGCTTGGAGTGATTGGCTACGTGTTTAGGCTCATTATTACCTTTCTTGGTGCTATAACGCGCAGCATCTATCAAGTTGTGGATGCTGGTATGCAGCGTTTGTCACAAGCTTACGGTAATGCAGTGGGAACAGCTCTAAATCACACGTGGCTTGTGTTTATCATCACGGGGCTTTTTGTGGCGAGCTTGGGTATTGCGGGCCGCTACGTGCAGTTTACCTTTGTACCTGAATACGATACCGAGGCGCTTACAGCAATACTGGAACTGCCTGCTGGGTCAAGCTTGGAAACAACCGACCAATTAAGCGGCCTGGTTGAAGGGGCGTTGCTCGAGCACCCCGAAGTAACCAACGTATTAACAGTTGTGGGTAGCGGTGAATTTGCTGGCCAAGCCAGTGCTGAACTTGCTGAGTTTACAGTCCTCACGACCCCCAAAAATAGCCGGGAAGATAGCGTCTACGCCCTTGCACCGCAGGTAGAAGGGTACTTGCAAGAGGTACTTGCTAATTACCCTGAGGCAGACATTCGCGTGGACGTAGGTTCAACGACAGGTGGCGATGATGACGCTACACGGGATGTGTTCCGGCAGAGCATTTATTCTGATGATCTAGCCGCTGTCCGCAATGCCGAGCCAGACGTGTTTGCCTTTTTTGATGCCAGTCCTGACCTTAGAAACGTTACCTCAGACTTAGGAAATGCCATCAACGAACGGTCGTTTATTATTGACCGTGCGTCGCTAGTTGGCACGGGCATTGCTATAAGTGACATCTCGCGCTTGTTACGTCTTTACAACGTGGGCACAACTGTTGCCCAGCTCGAGGCAGATAGTAGCAGCACAGTAGTCAATCCCTACACCGATGCCGATGTAGTCGTAACCGTAGACCCAACCCTAGTTGCCGACGAACAATCGCTACTGAGTTTGCCCGTCTATGCACCAGCGCTGCAAACCAGCTTACCGTTAAGCACCTTTGGCGGTTTTGAAACGCGCTTAACGCTATCGCAAATCAACCGTGTAGACCAGCAATACGGTGTGAATTTTGAAGCTGACCCAGCGCCCAGTGTCAATTCTACCTTAGCGTTACAAAGTGACCTGCGCGCGCGCGCTGGGCAAGAAAATGTTACGGCACCTAATGTACGCATTGCAGATGCTTCTGGGGTAGACCCTACAGCTGAACTTGCTCAATACGCGCCCATTGCGCTAGTGGTTGCTATTTTGCTCAACTACTTGGTGATTGCTAGCCAGTTTAACTCGTTCCGCTTTCCCCTTTACTTGCTCAGCACAGTGCCTTTGGGGGTCGTGGGTGCCATCTGGACGTTAGTTCTAACCAACACGCAGCTAACCGTGTTTGGGGTGTTGGGGATTACCATGCTTGTTGGGCTAGTGACCAAGAACGCTATCTTGCTACTTGAGGTTGTGCTCGTTACCATGGAAGAAAAAGACATGACCTTGCGAGAGGCTCTGGTTGAAGCCGCCACAGCACGTTTGCGTCCTATCATCATGACAACTATCACAGTTATTATTATTGGCATTCCTATGGTGACTAGCCAGGGGATAGGTGCCGAGATTCTCTATTCGCTAGGTTGGGTTATTGTTGGCGGTATGACTGTGGCTGCCTTCTTGACACTGTTTTTAGTACCTGCTGCGTTCTACCATTTTGAGCGTAAACACTATGGTGATGTGCCTGCCGTGAGCGAAGGTGAAACCGCCTCACCCACAGGTTTGCGCCGTTTGTGGTCAACGTTTGCTAAACAGTCCTAGACGCCTCATAAATTAAGCTATTCCAAGCGCCTGCAAGGTAATCTGCAGGCGCTTTTGCTAGTTTTGACTAGCCTCAACTTGGGTAACTGTCACGCCCAATGACGTATAAACACTGGTCGCAGCAGCATCCGCACCGTTATCTAAGGCGTTCACAATTAACCCGCTAATTTCTGTGATAGGCATAATCATATACGCAGACGCCACGCCCAGTTTCTCTTCTGAGGCCATCACCAAGGTCTCCGCAGCGTGGTTGCTTAACGCGCGTTTCATGTAAGCCTCTTCCAAATTGCCGGTACTAAGACCAGCCTCTGGATGAACACCGGTCACACCCATAAAGTACAAGTCTGCACGAATATGAGACAGGGCCTCGAGCGCTGCTGTACCTACTGTCACTAGCGAGTGTTTATCCAGCTTACCGCCAATGAGTACAACCTCAACATGTGGATGATTTGCTAGTTCAACGGCGATGGTTGGACTGTGGGTCACCACGGTTGCTTGTAAAGTTTTAGGTAGGCATTTAGCAAGGTGTAAAGTGGTTGTACCACCATCTAACAGCACAATTTGCCCGTTTTGAATCATCTTGCTGGCAGCTCGAGCCAGCGCCTGTTTGCTGTCTGCGGCAATATTTTGACGGGCGTGAATGTCGGCAGTGGCAGTAGATGCTGGCAACGCGCCCCCATGAACGCGTTGTAGCAATCCCTCTTTGGCCAGTTCACGTAAATCACGACGGATAGTGTCTTCGGATAAGTTGAGGTGAGTTGCTAATGTTTTAGCGACAATTTGCCCGTCTTGCTCGAGCCGCTCCAAAATAAGCTGCCTGCGTTGTTGGGTTAACACAGCACAAGTTTACACAAAAATCCTTGACTTTGCACGAAATTGCACGCATAATAATGACGTCTTTGATTTTCTTGTATGGAAAGGCTCAACATGACAACGCTCACCAACTCATCTACCAAGCAACCAACTCACGATCGCGTGCGCATTCATAATGTGGAGGTGCTCTCTGATGACTGGTATACGCTCAAAAAGACAACGTTTGATTATTTGCGTAACAGTGGGGAATGGCAAACCCAAAGCCGCGAAACCTACGACCGGGGCAACGGCGCAACTATTTTGCTCTACAACTTGGCAAAACGCACCGTCATTTTGACGCGTCAGTTCCGCTTTCCAGCGTTTGTGAACGGCCTAGCTGCTGGGCTTTTGATTGAGACAGCTGCAGGGCTACTAGATGATGCTGACCCAGAAGCGCGCATTCGTGCTGAAGCTGAAGAAGAAACTGGCTACCGTGTACGGCACGTTCAAAAAGTTTTTGAGGCCTACATGAGTCCGGGGTCGGTGACTGAAAAGCTTTACTTTTTTATTGCCGAGTATGATGCTAAAGACAACGTAAGTCAGGGCGGTGGCGTGGTCAGTGAAGGGGAAGATATTGAGGTGCTCGAGTTACCCTTTACCACCGCGGTTAACATGATTCACACAGGTGAGATCGCTGATGGCAAGACGATTATGCTGTTGCAACATGCTGCATTGCACGTTTTTGCACACTTGAAATATGTTGAGGCTGAGGTCGCCAGTTAGCTGGTAGTTAGGATTTAAGATGAGGCTAGCTCGAGGTCGGTGACATCATCTAAAGAATCTTGCAGTGTTCCCGCGTGAACTTTGAGATGAACAATGGAGGCATATAGCTCACCGTCTAGGTTGTAGTAGTCTTCAGTGCCCTTAGGGGTTTGGAGCCACTGCGCATGAAGGTTCATGAAATTCTGGGCTTCTTCTACGAGTTCCTCGAGAAGTATCTTGTTAATTCGGTCTAGTTCTTGTTTGCGGGTTTGAGGCATCAAGGTCTTCCTCCCGGAAGTTTGCGAAGGCATTTGTTGATTTCTGTTTCAAAGATAGCAATATCTTTACGCCATTTACGAATAAGATTCTGGTCGGGCGTGGGCTTTTCTAATTCTAAAGTAATTTTTTTACGATGTTTGACGATAACTTTGCGAAATCCCCGAATTTGTTTGCGTATCTGTTTATTAGTGCCCAAAGGCTAACTCCTACGTAACATAAAAACCTAACGCAATGTACTGGCGTTAGGTTCAAAGTCGCTAGGCTGAATGACTGCGCTAAACTGCTGGGCTAAACATGGCGGAGAGAGAGGGATTCGAACCCTCGATGCAACTTGCGCCACATACACGCTTTCCAGGCGTGCTCCTTCAACCACTCGGACACCTCTCCACAGCGCTATGTAGACCTTCAACTTAACAGGCAAACCTCGGCGGGTCAACTACTTTTGGACGCTTAAATAGAGTGACATTAGTAGGTGTCATGATAATCTTGCTCTAAGCTATTGGCAATGTGGCTCACATCTCTGAGGCAAGCCTATTCTTACAATAATGGTCAAGAATAGGTGTTGATACGTTAACTGAGTTATCGCCAGTGACCAATACATCTTCGCCCACCAGATCAAAACTAAGCGCTGTATGAACGGCATTGCCAAAAGGA